>JAFGHG010000150.1 GCA_016939345.1 Candidatus Omnitrophota bacterium | reverse complement strand
CAGGATTATAATTACCAGAAATTTCTCTAAAAAATCCCAATAGGTATTTGTGCCTATAAACAAGGAATATATAACTCCCACCAGAAGGCTGGTAAAAAAACCTCCTATTGCTCCTTCCAGAGATTTTTTTGGGCTTATCCGGTTAATAAGCTTGGTGCGTCCGAATTTTTTACCCCAAATATAAGCTCCTAAATCAGATGATTTGGTAACTATGATCAAAAAACCTAAAAGCATGGCTCCCTCAGGGAGCTGACGTATACGGATTATAAAACTAAAACACCATGAGATATAGATAATGCCAAATACAGTGGCCGAGATAGACAAAACTGACTGGTGAGTGTCTTTCTTGGTCAACTCAAGCAGAAAGAGAATAAAAAGAGCTATGACTATAAAAAGAAACTGCAACCCCTCGCTTACCGAGAAACCAAAATATATTGTGATAGGTATCAAAGCCCCCACTGCCAAACCTAAAGGCTTAAAAAGTCTAACGCCTTTTTTCTCGACCATATAAAAAAACTCATACAAGCCGGCAATAATAAGCAAAGTGCTGAATAAACCGCAAAGAGGCTTATAAATAACACAGAAAACCGTTATCGTGGATAAAGTTATAAACGGCAGCAGCCTTTTATTCATTTAAACCTCCGAATCTCCGTTTACGCCTGCCATAGGCCTCGATTGCCTTTTGAAATTGCTTTTTATCAAATTCAGGCCAAGTATTATCAGTAAAATAGAGCTCAGTATAAGCCAGATTCCAGAGCAGAAAATTGCTTATCCGCTGCTCTCCGGATGTCCTGATCAATAGCTGAGGATCCCCTAAGCCGCTTAAAGAAAGATGATCGCCAAATAACTTTTCATCAACATCTGAAAGCCTTATCTCGCCTTTTAGCACGCTTCGGCATATCGTATTCAGGGAATTAAGTATATCCCACCGGCCGCCGTAATCCAGAGCAACAGCTATAGTGAAGCTTTTATTCTTCCTGGTAGCAGATTCGACTCTCTCTATGCTTTCTAAAGTTTTTTTCTTAAATTTATCTCGCCTTCCGATAATCTGAAGCCTTATATTTTCTCTGACAAGTTCATCCTGGTAATCTCTCAAAAACCTGTCAAGATAAGAGAAAAGTATGCTGATCTCTGATTTAGGCCTTAACCAGTTTTCAGTTGAAAAAGCGAAAATGGTCAAGACCTTGACGCCGCTTTTTTTAGCTTCTTTTACTATCTCCTTGACCCGGTCTATACCCTTTTTATGACCGGCAGTCCGGGGCAGACCTCGTTTCTGAGCCCATCGGCCGTTTCCATCCATTATTATAGCCACATGAGCAGGAATAGTTTCTGGATAAGTTTTTGATAACATATTTATAAAAATTAAGGGGGCTGATTGCCCCCTTATGGTGAAAACAAATAAACGATTCTCTAACAGGCTACTGCGGAATTACTTCCTGCTTCATCAATTCGTCTTTCAAGTCATCCTCTAGTTTTTCTTTCAGTTTCTGGAGCCTGAGGTTATCGTTTTTCAGATCGGCTATTTTAGAATCGTATTCTTCCTTGGCTTTCTCGATCTCAGCTTGCAGGTCTTTGATGCTCTTGGCCATAGTCGAATTTTCCAATTTCAGGTCTTCTATCGACTTTTCACAACTTATGTTCTTTGCCAATGATTGCTTATACACCCTGTCTAAAGAATTCATCTTTACCAGCAAAGATACACAGGCTATAACAAGTATGACTATAAGACCTATCAATAAGCTCACGATTATGGGGTTATCTCTCATTTATACTCCTCCTGATCAGATTCCCAGTCGCTGTCTTCATGCATGGAAGATGAAGATTCGCTTGCCTTGCGCACTGATCTTGGCAGAATAACTATCTCCACTCTTCTATTAAGCTGCCTGCCCTCAGCAGTGTCGTTTGATGCTACCGGCTGATACTCTCCATAACCAACTGCCGACAGCTTCTGCGGTTTTACCCCGTTTTCATTTAAATAATATAAAACACTCAAGGCCCTTTGAGTAGAAAGTTCCCAGTTGGAAGCCCAGCGGGAGTATTTTATGGGTTCGTTATCTGTGTGCCCCTCAACACCGATGCTGTTTTCAGGTACTTTCTCCACCAGTATATTTGCAACCTTTTCAAGAATCGGAAAGCTCTCTTCTCGTAATTTTGCTTTACCCGAATCAAAAAGTATCTCAGCTACAAAAGTTATCACCAAACCTTTTTCAGCCATATCCAGCCTGACCTGCTTGTCCTTGATCTCCTTGGAAAGCTTGCCCTCAAGAAGTTCTTTGGCCTCTTTCAGCTCATCGACTTCACTTTTAAGGTTTTCAATCTTCTGAATATCAGAGCTTCTACCTTTCTGAAAGATAACAGCGCATCCATTAATAAAAAAAATAAAGGTAATCAACAGCAAAAAAGCCCTTCTTCGCATTCTTACCTCCTTCGGTAAATTCATAAACTTTGGATTAATGATATTTAACCAAACCTCTATAATCGGCTGGTCTAAAAAGGCATTATTTTAAGAGAGTATATATATAACAGCACTTTTGAAAGCCTAGATTATCACAATCGACATCTCAAGTCAAGATATTTGATATCACCATAAAGTCTTGAATCTGCCTGTGGTTACCTGAGGCAAAATAAGCGGTTTAAAAGGCTCAAACCTTTGATTTCAAGTAAGCCTGCCTTGATTTTTCAGGAAACCTTTCAATTGCGTAACGCAGCATAGTCCTGGGCATGGTTTTGTAATGTTTTTTTAAAAAAACTTCCTCTTCAGACCTGTTTCTTTTGCCTACTTCACGAAGCATCCAGCCCACAGCCTTATGAATCAGGTCTGCGCTGTCATATAAAAGCATTGCCGCTACATCTAAGGTGTGGTTAAATATATTTTTTTTAATATAGAAAAAGGTTGAAACTATAGCAATGCGTCTTTGCCAAATGACTTCGGAACCGGCGAGTTTGTAAATTGTATCTTTATCCTTGTCAAAAAGATAATCACCGATTATATGGTGGGCTGTCAAATCGACCAGATCCCAGTTATTAACATATTTGATATTTTTCAGATAAAGGCAATAAACCGACCTTTTTAAGGCCTTATCGGCCGCTGTCTTATACTTTGATACTAACACCAAAAGAGCCAGCAGTCTTTCTTCGTGAATAGGAGAATGAAAAAAAATTAATAAATTCTGTAGCGAGATATCTTTGTAGGTTCTGGCCAGCTCCCTCAGCTGTGGAACAGCAACCCCCAGAAAAATATCACCTTCGGCATACTGGCCTGAGCCGGTTTTAAAAAAACTTTTTAGCACCTGCGCCTTTTTCGGTTCAGAAAGCTTATTTAATTGCGCCCTGATCTCTGCTATTTTGCTCGACATGGATTTTTTAGGGATAGCGGAAAGAAGGAGTAACCCTTAACAAACTAGACAACTACTGCCTCAGGTCATCATATTGTTTCTGACGTTCTATAACGTTCTTGTTATAAACATCTATGGCTTGATGTGCAGCATCAATGGCCGAATTAGGCTTTGTGGAATCCGTATCCAAAGACTTATATGGTTCTAGAGAGCCGGCATCGGCCTCTAAAGCCTGCTGGCTGTTTTCTTGATTATTTTTGTCAACTTCTTCGCTCAAACTTCTGAAAAAATAAGCATTTATCATCAGACAAGTCAAAACTGATATTATCAGTATTACTATGACCAAACCCAGCAAAGTAAAATAACTTTTTCTCAAAATAAAATACCTATATTTTCTTTTCCTTTTTTTTCTGGGCCACAAATGTCTTTATCAGAAGCCTGTCTTCTACAGAGATCTTGCGCAGCTTTAGGCCCACATCAAAAATAACTCCGCCTTCTATATGTTCTCCTTCTACTTTCTTCACCCAGATTACTTTGCCCTGGCAGACAATAGGCTCTTCTCGCAGAAAGATCTCAAGGTCAACCAGAGAAAAAACATCCAGCTCTCTTTTAATGCTTATCCTGATACCGCTCTGACTAAGCTCTTCTGCAAACGAACTGATAGAAAACTTTTCTTTTTCAGAAACATTGGTCTTAAAATAAACTTTGACTCTTACAAACCTCCTTCTGTCTATGCCGTCCCATGCTGGCATCCTTACCTCCTTTAAGCGATGAGCCTGGAATAAATCCGATTGATCATACCCTCTGGCGTTTGAGCTGCCCTGTAGGTTTTAGGGCAATTATCTCTTCTACTTTTATCCGATAGATAATTACGGTTTCAGGGAATATCGTTTCGAACTGTTTACAGGCTTTCTCTTTTTGAACAGACTCTATGACTCTTTTGGTGGAAAAATTTATTTTTCTGCTGTTGAATTCCTCTATGAGGCTTTCATAAATTTTACCTTCATCAAGCATACCTGCTTTTCCATTTATCTGATAGCCTTCTAAAGTATCCAGGTCCATGCTGAAAAGAGATACCTTTGGGTTAAAATTTATATTGGACCAGGTCCGGTCAATATTGTAATCACCCAGATAAATGCAATCACCGATAACTTTCAAAAGGAATTTAGCCGAAACATTTGGCTGCATATCCTGGCCGCAGGTAGCAACTGCCAGGAATTCATTGTCTTCAAGAAATTCTATGATTTTTTTTGAAATCATTTTCTGCTCGGTTAATCACTCTAAGCTAAATAATATCTGAAAATGTCAACCTGTCAAACTAAAACTAGCGACCGGATGCTTTTATTTTTTTTGTTTAAGCCTTGCAAGGCGCTGAGAGTATAAAAAAATTACACCCGGACCAAAAGAAAATATCATTACGGAAATCCCAAAAGCGATACCGATAAAAGTACCGAATCCGGCACAGCAGTAATCCTTGCTGCGTACGTATATGTGGGAAGGAACCGCGATAAGCAACTCCAGTATGCTTCCTTTAAATAAAAGGTTCATCTGTTTTTCTAAAATCTGCCTTGGCTCTGATTTTCTGCTCGAGCGGTAGAACAAATACCCCCAGATTATCCAAGACAAAATGAATACGCCAAGAGCTGGCGGCCAGATCTTTTCTCCTGAAGGATCTTTGGTTATCGCCTCAAAAGCAGCAAACAAGACCCCGGCAAATAAAATACTAAAAACAAATCCCGATGCAACTATAGGCCAAAATACCAAACTGCGCTTTATAGGCTTTTTTCCGCCGATAGCTACAGGAAGAAACAATAAACATGCCTGGGCTGTTATCATCACAGCTAAAAAAACCCAAACCTGCCATTGTGAGTAAAAATTCAGCAAAGTCTCTATAGGGCCGTTACCAAATGTCTTAGACGTAGGATGAAAGGCTATTAACAAACCGATGGAAAGAATAATCAAAACAATAACCCCATAAAGGAAAGCGACAATTACCGGCCAGCCTTTCATTTGAGCCTCCTTTTTTAAAAATTAACAAAAGATAATCTTCAGTATAATTATACTATAATTTTGGCTTTAATTATAAAGCAAAAAAATGGCTTTTAATGAAGGTAAATTACTGCTATAATTATCTGCCCTACCTGTTTCGTCTTTTTGGGATGTTGCTTTGGCTTACAAGCATTTACAGGGGGCCAAATTCTCTTTTCGGCCTTGGCCTTAAAGATGAGGCACCCACTTGCATGAGAAAAGAACTATTAGCAACATCCTCTGACGGACTTATGGTAGGGTCTTTTTTTTTAGGATTTAAAATAAGGAAGGTTATTATTTAGGTGAGACGGCTTTTAAGTCCTCTATTGCCTTTGCGACTATCTTATCGACCTCTTCTTCTATATGGATATTTACCCAGGGAACAAACATCTCCACAATAGTGGGCTTTCCTCTTCTTTCTAAAATATCCCTTACAAAACGGGAACAAACTTTAGCGTTAGCTTCGAAGCCGTAAACATAACAACAAAGCACTATTTTATTTTTGATATTCTTACAAATATGTAGATATTTTGTTACACATGAAGAAGGTAAACCGGCAAGCACTGGTATGCCCAGGCATAAAATATCATAATCTTTTAAATTATCAGGAACAGGCACCAGCTCAACAGCAGTAGGTACGAGCTTAAAAAGTATGCGTTTAAACAGGTTCTTCTTTCCTCTCTTATAGTCTAATTTGGCATGAGTAACCTCCCCTATGTTGCCTAATCCAACAATTAGTTTATGGATGACATAGGAAGTGTTGCCGTGGTGGGAATAATAAACTGCCAGGATCTTCACATATTAAGTTTACATAAAAAGAGGGAAAAAGTCAATTTGCAAAAAACAATTTCATACGGGGATGCTGAGCTCTATGCTGCCTTTATGAAGATATTTGAAGATATCGACAACTTGCGGATCAAAATATAAACCTTTAAATTTATCAAGCTCTTTAAAAGCCTCGATTTTTTCTAATGCCGGCCTATAAGGCCTGTCACTTGTCATAGCGTCAAAAGCGTCAGCAACCCTGATAATCCTGGCGAATATATGTATTTGCTTGCCGGCTTGACCGCTAGGATAGCCCGAACCGTCATAGTTCTCATGATGATGAAGTATTCCGGATATGATATCTTCTCCCAGCCACTCACTTACCGGACTTACTATTTTTACCCCGTTTAAAGGGTGCTCTTTTACTTTCTTCCACTCATCTTCGGACAAAGAAAACGGCTTAAGTAAAATACTATCTGGTATGCCGATTTTACCCACATCATGAAGCTGTGCGCTCCAATTCAAGTTATAGAGGTCATCGGAAACATTTTTAAAAAATCTTGCCATCTGCTCGCCGATAAGAGTAGTGTACATAGCTACTCTATCGGTGTGGCCGCGAGTATAAGAATCCCTTGCCTCTATTGCGCTTATGATCGTATTCTGCGAGGCTACTATCAGCCTGGTTTTTTCTTTCTCGAGCATAAAGTCGTGTATTCCCCGGGCTATGGTATTAGACAGCGAAGAAAATATATCAATATCTTCGTTAGTTATTATCTCGTTAGGATTGACTTTGTTTCCCAGATTGATAAAAGCCGTAAGATTACCCTGGCAAAAACAAGGTATGCATATTTCAGCATTAAGCCTTATCATATCATCTATTACCCTGCGCCTGAAATCCTTACTCTGCTGTTCACTGTTCATAGTTCCCAGAAAATAGCCCTGTTCGCTTAAAATCAAGGGTTTTCGTTCCTTATCCAAAATCCTGACCAGCGCGCTGTCAAGCGGCAGATATGTTTCCGGGGGAAGTTTACGGGATTTTATTTTGCGGGAAAAATCCCTGGCCAGCATAAATCTTTTTACATGGTTTTCTAGTATGAACAACCCTACGTAATCTAACTTTACCCAGCTGCTTAAGTCGCGGACCAGATAGCATGCCAGCTCATTAATGTTTCTGGCGGTTGATACTCTTAGCGCTTCCTTTTTAAGTATCGGCCGGTACGAAAATCTTTTTGAAAGCTCTGTTTCCTGTATGCGTTTTACAAAATTTATAAAATTAAACAGGCCAAAGCCTACAATCATTGTTAAGCTGATAGGAAAGAATATCCAGTTCTCTCCAAGCATAGAATAAGAATGGGGCTGAAGATATAAAGCGCAAACATAGATAAAACTGAATGCTATTATAAAGGCTGATACGATCATTGTTGCTTTTTTCACGATGACTTCCAAATCAAGAAGCCTATAACGCACAATAGCAAAAGAAGTAGAAATGCCGAAAAACAATAAAGGAATGAATCCAATAGGATAGACATTAAGGCCTTGGACTGAAAAACTGTCTATCATAGCCAAGTAGGCAATGGGCAGAGTTATCAAGAAATACATGGTCCTCTTCTTCCTGTAAGGAGATTCTGTCTTTCTGTATTCTCTATATAAACAAAGCAAAGACAGGAAAAAAGGGCTTATCAGAAGTAGTAGGAAAAAATTATAGCCTGGACCTGGAACAGCGCAGCTGCCCCAAGAATACATTCTTGCACCCTCCATGACAAAATTGCTCTTGTGGACGATGAAAAAAAAGATAAAGGAAATTGCATAAAAAGAAGAGACCAGCCATCTTTTTCTAAGCCCTAAAAAAGATATTATAAAATGGTATACCGCGGATGGCACAAAAGCCAGTCCTGAATAGGCTATTCTATACCAGACAGATATTACCGCGATATCACTGATGTTGTATCCTACAAAATAAGGGAACTGCCAAACTGAAGAACTGAGACCAAGGATAAAAAAGCTTCTTGCAACAGATGATTTTTTGTTTCTTGCCCAGACAAAAAGAGGAAAAATGAAAAATAGCGCAGAGGTAAATAAAAATGGCAATGAGTTTATGTTTAAGTAATTATTCATACAAAAATCAACCGGCTTTAACAGGCCCTGTTACGGACCTAAAAGCAAATATCTTAGCCAGGAATAATCTCTCTAATGTCGGTAAATGCTCCTGATTCGGGCAGAAATTGTCGCCTAGGATAGATAACTCATTTAACCCTCAATATGCTTTATGCTTTAAAAATTTTTGGCTCTATTGCACTGTATCTGATTGCCAGTCATCAAATTCCCTGTTTTCAACTGGATTTAAGCTTCTTTCCTGTTTAGCTTTACTGTTTGAGTTAGATGAATATCTATTTGCTGGGCTTTGCATCCTGCCGTTTCTTTGATAATTATCACTTTCTTGTGCAATTATTCTCTTGTCCTCCTGTGCGATAGGATGCCCCCAATCTGTAAAATCCTCTTCCTGGTTTTTGTACTTTTTGCTAGAGCTCTTAGGCTTGCTGTTCCAGCCTGAAAAATCCTTCTTCTCAAACTGCGGAAGTTTCCCATCATTATTGGATTGATGCCCTTGCCAGTCTGAAAAATCCCTGTCCTGAGGGGTGAATTTCTGGTTTTGAGTATTGGGTTGCTGGGTGTTGTCTTTGGATTGAGGCCCTTG
>JAFGHG010000149.1 GCA_016939345.1 Candidatus Omnitrophota bacterium | reverse complement strand
CGGAGCCCCCATCGACACCACAATAATGCAGTTTGTCTATAACAAAAAAATTCTTAATTCACTTGGCCATGCTGATCCTCCCAAAACATTCGACCAATTCATGGAATATGCTAAAGAGGCTAAGACAAAATTAAATACCATAGGATTTATTTCCGGATGGGGAGAAGGATGGCTTCTTAATGCTTTAGCAACTGAATGGGCCATAAACCTTATGGGAGAAGATAAGTTTTTAAGAACTATCAAGGGGGAAATCAGCTATACGGATCCCGACTGGTTGAAAGTATTTAATCTTTTTGCCATATTAAAAGATGCCGGCATTCTAGCTCCAAACATAGCTACAATGACAAATAAAGAGGCAGAGGACGCTTTTGCCAGAGGAAAAGCCCTATTTTCTTTTAACGGCAGCTGGTCAGTCAATGTTTATGACCAATTAAACCCGCAGTTGGAATACGCTTTCTTTTCTCTGCCAAGAGTATCAGATATATACCCGGTAAAAATCTGGGGAGGCGCGGGAGCCTCGTTCATGGTGAACGCAAATTCTACGGATAAAGAACAGGCTGTTGATTTTTTAAAGTGGCTTACTGAAAAAGAACAGCAAGTCTTTTTGATAAAAGAAACCAGCAACCTTTCATCGATTATGGGCAATGAAGATGTGCTTGCACCGATCCTGAAAGATTTGATCCCTAATCTCGACAATCTAACTCACCCTGATACTTGGCCTCAAAATGAAGACTCAAGGGTTATTGAAACTCTGAACAAGGGATTACAGCAGATAGTAAACGGGCTGAAAACCCCTGAAGAAGTGGCTCGGGAAATACAACAAAAAAAAGAAAAAGTATCTAAAAAATGACTGGAACGCTAAAGCAAAACTTAATCAATTTTTCCTTTGTCCTGCCGGCTTTGCTGATATTCGGCATTTTTTATATTTATCCTTTCTTTTTCAGTTTTGTTTTAAGCCTTACCGATTATAACCTGGTCGAAAAATTCAGCCTAAAAGAATACTTTGTAGGATTAGCCAATTTCAAGGATGTGCTGACTGATAAAGATTGGTGGAAATCAATGTATAACGGCGGCTACATCACATTCTGGGCTCTTACCTTCCAGAATATTCTGGCTTTTGCTTTAGCCCTTGCAGTGGACAAAGTAGTAAGGCTTAAAAAATTCTACAGAGTGGTTTTTTTCATCCTCCCTGTTTTATCTGAAATTATCATCGGTCTTTTAATGAAGCAACTGCTTGCCCCTGACCCGCCGGGAAGAGATGTTTTTAATAACATACTGGGTTTTGCAGGAATTAATTCCACAGAGAACTGGATCGGCGGAGGATATGTGAGGCTGGTTACAGCACTTGTTCATTGTTGGAAAGGGTTTGGCTGGGCTTTCGTCATATTTTTTGCCGGTTTACAAACAATACCCGAACAGTTATATGAAGCTGCTAAAATAGACGGTGCTGGTTCCTGGCAGCAATTCAGCAAAATCACAGTCCCCCTTCTTATGCCGGTCATAACTCTTGTAATAGTTTTGACTATCTTGGGCTCAATGCAAGCCTTTGCCATGATACTCGCCCTTAACGCCGGAGCAGCCGGCGAGACAACGGTTCCGGTCATGGTAATCTTTTCGCATATAGAAGGAGGCACCAAGCTGGCCGGCTTAGCCTGCGCTGAAGGATTAGTACTGGGGCTTATGCTGATTGTTGTATCTTTTTCTATGTTTTTTATCTCTAAAAAAGTAAGGGAGAAGTACGGTGTATTACCAAACTAAAAAAATAATCACCCTTGTGATCCTTCATACATTCCTTCTAAGCGTTGCTTTAAGTTGCATATTCCCTTTTCTCTGGATGATAAACGTTTCTTTCAAGACCCAGAACGCATACGACCAGGACTCAGGACTAAGGCTGGCCCGGTCTTTTGATTTAAGTAATTACAAAGAAGTCCTGGTAGAAGCTGAATTCTGGAGGTATCTGGTAAACAGCATTGCCTACACTTTCATAACAGTTATTTTTATAGTCTTAGTTTCTTCACTTGCAGCCTTTGGTTTTTCCCGCCTGAAATTTCCAGGAAGAAATGCTATTTTTTTTATGTTTCTGGCAGCTATGATGATACCTCTGCCTGCAGGCTTTGTCCCGATATATGCGCTTCTTCAGCAATTCGGTTTATTAAACAGGGCCGGCTATATACTGGCAATGACCAATATCGGTTTATCTATAAGCATTTATCTATTAAAGACTTTTTTTGACCAATTACCGCATGACCTTGAAGATGCTGCCCGGATAGACGGATGCAGCAAAATCCAAATCTGGTGGCATGTCGGGCTGCCCTTGATCTCGCCGGCTTTAGGAGTAGTGATAATTTTTAATGCCCTGAATGTATGGAACGAGTTCGTTCTGGCAAAATTGATATTTTCTGAAGATAAATTCATGCCCCTTCAGGCCGGGCTGATGGAATTTACCGGAAGGATGGTAACACAGCATACCCTTATAATGGCTGCTTTGACTATGGCAGCTTTGCCCATTATTCTTTTATATATAAGGATGCAAAAACAATTTATCAAAGGTTTAACCGCAGGAGCTACGGTAGGATGATGATCAGATCACAAATAAAAAACATCAGGTGTCAGAATAGGTTTTTTTTCTTAACTATATTTCTCTCTACTCTTGCACCGAAGGCGCGCCCGCCTAAATCTTTGATTTATTTTTTGGTGGCGGGCTTCTCTCTGCTCTCTGCTCTAACAGTGCTTG
This sequence comes from Candidatus Omnitrophota bacterium, assembly GCA_016939345.1. Taxonomy (GTDB): domain Bacteria; phylum Omnitrophota; class Gorgyraeia; order Duberdicusellales; family 4484-171; genus JAFGHG01. The sequence continues at coordinate 4,880 of JAFGHG010000149.1, read as the reverse complement.
CCGAAAGTCCAAGCGAATACGGGAAAAAAGCACAAATCCTAAGATCTCAGAAAGAATATGAAGCCGCTTACAAACTTTGCGATGAGTGTATTGCAAATTTTTCAAAAGAAGCTGATCTGATCGCCGCAAAACTGAAGGACTTTCCCTCAGATTATGAAGTTGATGATTATAAAGTAATGAATGTCGTTGCCTTTTGCTATTTTACCAAGGCAGAGACTATGCGTGATCAAGCCGAATCTTTAAGCGCAGAAGAGAATCTTGAGCGTAAACAAGAGCTTAAAGATGAAGCGGTAAGGATTTTATGGGATAATATTAAAAAATTTCCTTACGCAAAACATTATGATGAACACGGCTGGTATTATAAAATAGCTCATATTTCCCGAAAACTAATTGGTGAAATTCTCAATGAACCCTGGGAACCTCCTCATGAAGTATATGAAGAAAAAAAGGTAATGCTCTATGATAATGGAAGTGAATTTCCTGTTGATTATAAAAAGTATGGTGAATTTAAAGGCCTAGGGACCAAGGATTATGCATATAAGATAAATGACCCCATTGGCCTGGCTAAAGCTGTAGGCGAAGGCATATATCCTAATACAACTTCTGTAAAATTCAATCCTGAATATATAAAAGTAAAAAAATATCTTTTCAAAATAGACCACTGGAAAATTATACACCAGCGAGATCTAAGCACTGCCTTTTATAAGTGGATTCAAGCACCCGAAAGCCCTGGCGTCAGGCTCTTTAATATTGCGCAGATACTTGAACAAAGCGATCATACAGAGCATGCTATAAAAGCTTACTATGCCATACTTGTCCATTATCCCCGCAGCTACGGCTGGACTTACTGGCATACCCCATGGTATATCGGTAAAGTAGCCAAATACAGGCTTGAAAATATTATTAAAAATAATCCTCATTTAGGATTAGCATTTGAAGATGCAGATATAGAGGTGATTAACGGTTATGATAATGACATCCGAAATGACCAGTTTATTGTTAATCCCGGAAAGCTATATAAGCTAAAGGCCAAAAATATCCCTTCCAAAATTAACAATACAATTGCTCGAAATAAAGGTGAAATAAAACAAGTAAGGGGCGAAGAAAAGATCAAATTGATCCAGTTCCAAAGCGGTGACTGGCAGCTTCAGGTTGAGGGCAAACCCATGATCCTTAAAGCCCTGACTTATGCTCCTTCAAGAGTCGGAGAATCGCCTCATAATGGCACCCTTGCCAACTGGTCTCTCCAAGATACAAACAATAATGGATTAATAGACGCTCCATATGAATCCTGGGTAGATAAAAACAAAAATAATAGTCAAGATTCAGACGAAAAAACAGCCGGCGACCTTCAATTAATGAAAGAAATGGGGGTAAACGCAATCAGGTTATACCATCAGCCAGTAGAATTAAATAAAGAAATTCTTCGACAAATGCACCAAAAATATGGTATATATATACTCTTAGGCGATTTTCTCGGAAAATATACCTTGGGCAGCGATGCTGAATGGGAATCTGGCACTGATTATGACAATGAGTTACATAAGCAGAACATGCTCAAGAGTTTAGAGAAAATGGTCAATGAACATAAGGATGAGCCTTATGTTTTGATGTGGCTGATTGGCAATGAAAATGTCTATGGACTAGGGTGTAATGCTGACAAGAAGCCCGAAAGCTTTTTCAAATTTGCTAACGAGGCGGCATTACATATTAAATCCTTAGATCCTCAAAAAAGGCCTGTCGCTATTGTTTCCGGCGATATATTGTTTCTAGACATTTTTGCCAAAAATTGCCCTGACGTTGATGTATTCGGGCTCAATTCCTACAGGGGCAATTATGGATTTCTTGACGTCTGGGATGAAGTCAAGAGGGTTGCCGATAAACCGGCTTTGATAACTGAATATGGGGTTCCAGCCTATTCACAAGGATTTACCTTCGAAGAAGCTGAAAATTACCAAGCTGAATACCATAAAGCCAGCTGGCTAAACATAATGGATAATTCCTGCGGTTTTGGGGCAGGCAATGCCATCGGCGGAGTAGTCTTTGAATGGATGGATGAATGGTGGAAAGCTTATAACCCCAGCCATCACGATAGAGAAGGCCTTTTTGCTGGTCCTTTTCAGGATGGATATATGCATGAAGAGTGGCTGGGCCTTTGCGGCCAGGGTGATGGAAGTAAATCACCTTTTTTAAGGCAATTAAGAAAATCTTATTTTACGTACAAGGGTCTTTGGAATGATTAAATATTACGCAGTCAAATAAAGGAGGTATCTCATGCGTAAAATTCTATTTTTAAACACCTTGATATGCAGTCTGGCTGTATGTCTTGGAGCAGTAGTGGTTTTGGCCCCTAATTGCCAGGCAGCAGAAGATTTTTATATCTATGCTGATAAAAATTCTCCTGGAAACCATTTTATCCCCAGCGGTTGGATGGGAGATGTCAATGACATGAAATTTAACGACCAGGAAACTAAAGAAAAGGCAGGAGGCACCACTTCCATAAAAATAACATATACAGCCAAAAAAAGCCAAAATCAAGGCTGGGCAGGTATTTACTGGCAGTCTTCACAAAACAACTGGGGCTCTAAAGACAGCGGCTTTGACCTTAGTGATTTTAACAAGCTAGTTTTTATGGCCAAAGGCGAGAAAGACGGCGAAGTATTGACCACAGTCAAGGTCGGAGGCATTACTACCAACGGAACAACAGGCGAACCGGTGGAATTTCCTGACACATTAAATGTAGAAATAGGACCGATACGCCTTACATCTGACTGGAAAGAATATTCTATTAATCTTGTTGACAAAGACCTTACCAATGTTAACGGCGGTCTGGCAATAATTTTTAATGCTGACCATACCGGCGTAGAACAGACTGTATACCTGGATGAAATCCGCTTTGTCAACGATCCTGATCTGCAAAAAGAAGCCTCAGGCGTCAGCCTGCCATTTTATGTATATGCTGACAGCGGTTCATTGGACAACCATTTTATTCCCAGCGGCTGGATGCCTGCTTCTGCTGCCAGAGATTTAAAACTTGACACCAACTGGAAAAACTATCCCTTCAGCGGCGACACCTGCATGCGTCTTGAATACAAAAACAACTCCGGTACGCGCTGGGCTGGAATTTTCTGGCAACAGCCGGCTAATAACTGGGGAACAATACCCGGCGCCGGTTATGATCTGCAAGGTGCATCAAAATTGACCTTTTGGGCGCGCGGCGACAAAGGAGACGAAGTCATACAGGAATTCAAGATCGGCGGCATATCCAGCGGTGAGTACATTGATTCTGACAGCTCCAGTATTGGCCCGATATCTTTAACCAAGGAATGGAAACAGTATGAAATAGATTTAAGAGGCAAAGACCTTTCTTATATAATTGGCGGCTTTGCCTGGGCCACAAACATCGATGTCAATGACCCCGAAGGTATTGTTTTTTACATCGACGAAATCAAGTACGAAAAATGACAATCTAACTCTGAGTAAAAGACCTACCCTTGTCTTTCTTATAAGGTGAGGGTAGGTCTAATTATCTTTGAACATGAAAAACAATAAAAAAAATCTCCAAAAACAGATCCCTAAATTAGCTCTGCCTGTAATTCTGGGCCTTTTAGTCATCTTGATAGTTTTATTCGCTTATCTTCTAAGCTCTACCAAGAAAGAACTTACATCACTGCAAAATGAAAATGCGATGAATAAGGCTGAAGTGCTTAATCTGCAAAAAGATTTGTCTGAATGCAACGAAAAGATCATTGCCTACAAAGGAATATACGGCAGAAAGATCAAGATTGTTAAAAATAATCAAGACGGATACATCCTTTATGTGGATGATGAGCCTTTTATGGTCAAAGGCATGGGTTATAACCCAACGCCGATAGGAAAAGGCTACAATTATGACCTTTTCAAAGATGAAAACAAGCCCTGGCTGATCGACGGGCTCTTAATGAAGGAAGCCGGGATAAACTGCGTTCGTATTTATTCTGCAAGCGATGATCTGGTTTTAGTAGCCCAGTTTATACGCGATATGTATGATAATTACGGCATCTATACGATAATGAGCGACTGGCTTGGCTTATGGGACTACCCAAGAGCTAACTACGCCGATAAAGAATTTCAAAAAAAGACCAAGGACAGAATTTTAAAAATGGTATCTGCATTAAAAAACGAGAAGGGCCTGCTGATGTGGATTCTCGGAAACGAAAACAACTATACTTTTTCCGGTCAGATTGGATTTTGGACATCTCCGGAAATAGAACTCATCGAAGACCCGGCCAAGAAAAAAGAAAAAAAAGCTGAAATATATTATGCCTTTGTCAATGATCTAGCCAAAGAAATAAAAAAAATAGATAACGTCCACCCCGTGGCTTTAGGCAACGGAGAAGAGCAATATCTTAATATCGCTAGAAGCAAATGCCCTGATATTGACCTTCTGGCCATTATCTTTTATAGAGGGAAAAAATTCTATGACCTGTTTGATAAAATACGCCGGTCCTTTGATAAGCCGATTTTAGTATCTGAATTCGGCAGCGACTCATATGATTCCTACAACAACACCGAGGTCCAGAACATCCAGGCTGATTTCATAATTTCCCAATGGGAAGACATCTATAAAAATACTGTCTTAAGCGGTAATCAATCCGGTAATGTTTTTGGCGGATGTCTCTTTGAGTGGACTGATGAATGGTGGAAGCATAACGAAGGATATACCGAAGACTGGTCTGTCCATAATACCGAGGCTGGTTGGTCCCAAAGTGCTTACTACTTTGACAACAAGGTCAAGGGAGAAAAGAATATGAATGAAGAGTGGTTCGGGGTTGTTGCCTTGGATGAAAGAGTCGAAAACGGCATAAACCAGCGCCTGCCGAAAAAATCATATTATTCTT
>JAFGHG010000148.1 GCA_016939345.1 Candidatus Omnitrophota bacterium | reverse complement strand
TTCCAGTTCTTTCAGTAATACCAAAGACAGACGGGGCCGGTATCAAAAGGAAAAAAGAGGCGAAAAAAGGGCATACGGTTTCCCCTGTTTTGTCCAACTTATTTTTGGATAACTACCCTATGAATTCCTCCTTTGCAGAATCGTATAGAACCTTAAGAACCAATGTCAATTTTTCGTTTATGAAAAAGGGGTTTGGCTCCCTTTTAATAACCAGCGCTGGTGAAGATGAGGGAAAAACAAGCACGGCAGCGAACTTAGCATACACAATAAGTAAATCCGGGATGTCTGTCTTAATGGTGGATGCTGACCTTAGAAAAACCACCCTTAGCCATCTCATGGGTGCTGATAAATCGCCTGGCCTCACAGGGCTAATTTCGGAGATTTATAACTTTGATATACAAAAAGGCTCTTTAGGGGGAGTTTCCATAAATGATCTTTTTCGGCTTTTATCCCTCCAAAAAAGGACAGGAATTTTAGATTTGTCTGGGAATGGGCATAAAGTAACACTGAGCTTTTTACAAGGTAATCTGGTGGATCTAGACTGGGTAACAAGGCCTAAGGAAAATGAATTGCCTGCTGTTTTGGAAAAAACAGGCCTGCTGGACAAAGAAAAAATAAGTCAGGCTGTTCAGAGGCAAGAGCATACCGGACAAAGGCTGAGCTTCATCCTTTTGAATGGCGGATTTCTTCAAAGAGAACAGCTGACAGGGCCGCTTACAATTTATATCATGGAAGGCCTCAGGGTTGCTCTTCAGTTTAATGAAGGTGTGTTTTATTTTAAAGATATACCTGAAGAAAGTTTTAGAAAAATATTTTTTAACCCAGTAGATTTTACGAGCCTATTAAGCCAGAGTTTTTCTGAATGGGAGGAGACCCTTTTTTTGCAAAAAGTGATTACCTCAGTCATTATAAAAACAGGGATTGAAAATTTTTTTCTGCTACCTGGCGGGAAAATACCGCCTAATCCATCGGAATTATTATCATCTGAGGTTATGCCTTTCCTTATGTCAAAGCTGAAAAAATTTTTTGATGTTCTGATCATTGATTCAGCCCCACTATTGCCTGCAAGCGACGCCCTTTTATTAACGCCTTACTCAGATGGGGTTGTATTGATGGTTAAAGCGGGCAACATGAACAGAAATATGGTTAAAAAGGCTATAGAGCAACTTAAGATGGTAAAGGCCAATCTTGTTGGAATAGTGCTTGGCCAGGTTGATGTAAAGAGAGAGGGTTATTACAAGAATTATCATAAATATTATTCAACGTATTATGGAGAAAAGAAATAGTGCAAACAGGTAGTACCAGGGCACACTTTTCTCTTATCCTGCGAGTATTTTTTTGCACCCTAACAATGGCATTTTCTGCCTTTTTGTTTTATCACCTCTTCCTTGATTTAGTCTCACAATTATATGTTCAAAGAGTCGATAGACTGATTCGTAAGGGAAGCTATGGATTGGCTATAAACTCCCTTACTAAAGCATTACGTTTCAGCCCGTCTAATGCTGGGATTTTTAAGAGGCTCGGGAGCGCACATTTTAAAATTGCTCAGATAACCCGCTTAGAAGAGAAGGTCCTGTCGCATTTTCTTCAAGCAAAGAATTATTACCTCAAGGCATATAGCCTTAATCCCCAAAATTCTGAAATTTCATATAGGCTAGCGATACAGGAGATGGCTCTTGAAAAATTATATAACAACATGTTTCCTGAGAACGATGAAAACCCTTATCACGCCCTTCCCTATTTTAAAAGGGCCATAGAGCTATGGCCAAATTCTATGATATACAATTATGAATTTTCCAGGTACCTTTATTACTTCCATAAAGACACAACTACATTTCTTTCTGTTATCGCCACGCTGTTCATGGTCTATCCACCTGTATATAAAGATATAGGGAAGGATGCTTTGTGGTCTCCTGCGACAAGGGAGGCAGCCAAAAAAGGGCTTGAGAGCGCAATAAAAAAGGGCATTTTGAGGGGTGATGCCTATAGGGCCATGTCTTTCATTCTTTCAGAGGAAGGCGATTGGGCTGGCGCTGTTTCTCAGTTTAAAAAGATTCTTTTTCTGCAAGGCAATAAGAGTTCTTCTAAAGACTATATTCGCTTAGGCTATCTTCATTTAAAAAACCTGGACGTGCCCATGGCAGAAACATGTTTTATAAAGGGCCTAAAATTAAGCAGACATCTGGAAAAAGACCTTAATGACCTCTACACTTTTTATGGAAGGGAAGGGTATACAGAGGAGCTTTACAACCTTTTCGAGGTAGTAAGGCATAGCTTTATTTTTTCAAGCACAATAGAGATTCTCACTGCTCGATCCCTAATGAAGTTAACTAGATTTAACAAGGCAAGGTCTATTTTAATGGATTTAAACCAGAGTAAACCTACTCCTGAGGCATATTATCTTCTCGCAAGGATTGCACAGACAGAAGAAGATTGGGATAATGCCGAAATTGCAGCACAGAGGGCTGTAGTTCTTGACGCAAAAAAAAGTCAATATCATCTGCTTTTCTCGCAAATACTTAATCGCTTAAAGAAATATGAGAGGGCTGAAAAAGAGGCTGGCTTAGCTATCAGATGTTCGGCTGAACCAAACCCATGGCTTTTCGATAATAGGGCGTGGATAAGACGGAAGCTAAAAAAATACCGCATGGCATTAAGAGACTGGGAAGTTTCGATCAGATTGAGTCCTGAGAGCGCGCCTTATTATGCAAGAGCGGCTGAATGCTATATGATAATAGGAAATTTTTCTATAGCAAGTGATTATTACAAAAGGGCCTTAGAACTAGACCCAGAAAATGGAGATTACCAAAGAAGGTACCATGAGATTGAATTTTACAAGCTTGAAAATTTAGATAAAACAGATAATATTCGTTTAGACAGGAATTATTTTTCATGCCTGAGTCCATAAAAATTGCCCGATATGCCCTTTATTTATTGCTAATATTTACGCCTCTCGCCAGGGGCTCTGTCCAGGGGTGGGCGATAGCTATAATCCATCTAATAACTTTATCTGCTGTAGTTTTATTTTTGCTGGATAGGTGTGTCAAATTGGAATGGAAATGGGTAAAAACAGCCTTAAATAAGCCAATCCTGGCCCTTGTTATAGTATGTGTAGTATCAGCCGTTTTTTCTATTCACAGAAGGTCAAGTTTGCGGGCAATAATCTTATTGATTAATTATCTGGCAATTTTTTATCTTGTTATCTTTGCAATCAATAACAAACCAAGACTTTTAAGTTTTGCATATCTTATTGTCAGCGTAGGCGCATTCTTATCGGTTTTTGGTATCTTTAAGAGGTTTGGATATAATCCCTTTTCCTGGTGGAATTACAATGACCTTAAGTACAGCATCGATTTTCTATCAGCTACTTATGGGAACCATAATCATTTGGCTGGCTATTTAGAGATGGTCATACCCGTAACATTGGGGCTCTTTTTAATTGATTTCAGGGGCGGCAAGCTTTTATTGATAATTTATTTATCCTTTATAATGGTGACTGCCCTGATTCTTTCACTATCCAGGGGGGGCTGGATGGGCTTTGTTTTTGGGATTTCTTTCTTTTCCTATGGCTTGATGAAAAATTACTATTTTAAGAAGAAGGGGCTTTTTCTGGGCTTGATTGGTTCCTTGCTTTTATTATCGATTGTTATACTTTCCAGTACCCCTGTTGTGGAAAGGGTCATAAGTATTCTAGAAAAAGAGGGAGAGGCGGACTTTTATGCAAGGACAGTAGCCTGGAAGGGGG
>JAFGHG010000147.1 GCA_016939345.1 Candidatus Omnitrophota bacterium | reverse complement strand
TAAATAAAAAAGAAATTAATTAAAATCCATGATTGACATAGACCTTAAAAAAATAAACCTAGACGATGTGGGGTTTTTACGTTTCCGCCGGATCAAAGATAAATATCTATTAACTAATGACAGCGGCCAGAGCCTTTTTCTTGGGGGCAGGGATTTCATGGATTTTATAGAAGGCCGGCTCGACAAAAACAGCCTGGCATATGACTGTTTGGATAGAAAGAATTTTTTACAGAAAACAATCGATGTAAGAGAACTCTCAGAGCAATACCGGAACAAATATTCATATCTGCGCCGGGGCACTTCCCTTCATATTGTCATCCCAACATTAAGGTGTAATCATAGATGCACTTATTGCCAGGCAAGCGCCCATTCTGATAAGGCCGGCGGTCTTGACATGAACAAAAAAACAGCAAAAAAAGTAGTTGATGCCATATTTACCAGCCCCAGCAACTATATTACCATAGAATTCCAGGGCGGAGAGCCGGTTTTGAACTGGGAAGTAGTTTCTTATATTATAGATATTTCTATAGCCAAAAATAAACGAAGCAAAAAAAACCTTAGTTTTGTCCTTGTTTCGAATTTAACCCTTTTTACCAATAAAATACTTAAATCCTTATTGGATAGAAAAGTAAATATCTGCACATCTTTGGATGGCCCTAAATTCATTCACGACCAAAACCGTCCGATGATAAACGGCGAAAGCGGTTATGATCTGACCACTAAGTGGATTAAAGAAATATCCTTGAAAAAACCTGGCTTCAGTGATGCCCTTGTGACCCTCACCAAATTGTCCTTGAATCATCCGCAAGAGATAATAAACGAATACTTAAGATGGGGGATGTGTAATATTCCTTTGCGCCCGGTCTCAACCTTAGGCTACGCCGGCCAGAGGAGGGACTCTCTAGGTATTTCTGCTCATGATTTCATATTATTTTACCGTAAGGCCCTTGATTACATGATCGAGCTTAACTATACAACCGAACGCTTGGTTACTGAACGCATGGCTAAGGTCTGCCTGCAGAAGATATTCAATCAAAAGGATCCGGGTTATTTGGATATGCGCTCGCCTTGCGGTGCAGGTTGCGGACAGCTTGCGTATTATTATGACGGCCGTGTCTATACCTGTGATGAAGCCAGGATGCTTGGCGACGATTCTTTTATGCTGGGCAATGTCAATAATGACTCCTATCAGGACCTTATGCAGAGTAAAAAAATGAAGGCTGCTGTTCTTTCTTCTTGTTTGGATGGCTTATATTGTGAATATTGCGCTTATAAACCCTATTGCGGGGTTTGCCCGGTCCTTAACTGGAAAGAGTTCGGGACTATTTATGCTCAAAATTCAGGTTCTTTTATGTGTAAGGTATACAAGGGTATGTTTGATTATATATTTGAGTCTCTTCAGGATAAAAGGAAAGAAAGGATATTAAAATCGTGGATAGGCAGATAGGAGGTTGATATGGATTTTTCAAAAATAAAAAAAGAGATAAGCCTGTTTATTAACAGCGAAGAAGCCAAAATGCTCAAAAAAGACGTTGCCAAGCTCGGTTTAACTGCAAGCGTTATCGCCGCCATAATGATGCAAGCCCAAGAAGCCCAGGCATATCATCAGGATGGCCATGAAAGCGGCCACGGCGACAGTCATTCAGACGGCGATGTTCACTCTGGCAGCCACTCTGACAGCCACTCTGACAGTAGCGGCCATACCGACAGCCATCAGGATGGCCACTTCGAGGGGCATCTTGACTCTCATACCAGCCATAATGAGATGAGTCATAACAGCAGGGCAATCTATGACGAAACAGACAAGAAGGGCGGCCACTACAGCCAAATGGACAGTCATGGCAATTATTGATTTTTTTCAGCCAGCTTGATTTTCTTTATTTACATGGATTCTCTATTCAGCTTTTTCCGTCCGGCAGCAAGTCTGCTGTTTTTATTTATAGGTGTATATTGCTGTTATACGGATCTAAAATACCGCAAAATAAAAAATTTCCTTATCCTAGCCGGTGTCCTTTCTGCATTTTTTTTCTTTATTCTGTTAAAACCTAAGCTGATAAGCAATAAGGATTTTTTTTTAAACTTTGCCCTTGCGGCGCTTGCAGGTTTTTCCTTCTGGAGGCTTCATTTATGGGCTGCAGGAGATGCTAAGTTTTTTATTTTAAGTTCTCTTTTTATCTGTATTATTTCTCCAAAAGAAGGTTTTTTGCATGCTCCTTTTAAATTGCCTGTTGTATTGGCCTTGCTGCTTAATTCTTTTATCCTTGGATTTATTTTTATTTTTGTCGAGGCCTTATTGAACTTTATCCAAGAGATTATTCACTGCTTTCATGATGAGAGTAAAATAAGCTTTTATAAAAAAAGATTCTCCGCGTTTTTCAATCGTAAGGCATTAATCGATTTGTTAAAAATTATTTTTTTTTATATTGCTACGATAATCGTTTTTATGAGCATAAAAAACAATCTACAGAGATTACTGGACCTAAGCGGAGGATACCAGTTAGTCCTTTATCTGGTTTTAGTTATTTTTTACAACCGCTTAAGACACTCCTTGGAGAATACTAAAGCAGTCTATCTGGCAATTTTATTAACTATACTGGTTATTTTTTCTAAATTCGATATAATATTGATAATCAAATTTTCCATGAAGTTCTTTATTGTTTTAGCTGCAATCAGGTTTGTCATCGGTTTCCTTGGCAACAAAGCACAACTCAAGACCATAAGAACTGAAAATCTTAAAATTAACCAGCTGCTTTCAGCTGACGAAATCATGTCCTTGCCTGATGAAATAAAAAAAGAAATAACTTTTTTTGCTGATGGCCTAACCGCCACTCAAGCACTAAGCTTAAAAAAGTATTACAGGTCGAAAAAAAAATTTACTGTTGATATAAACAAGACATTTCCTTTTGTTCTTTTTATTTTCTTTTCAGTAATTTTTACACATTTTCTCAAAGGAGGATTGGTTAATCCTCTTTTCTTTTTGTTTTGATATGCCAGTCACTGATAAAAAAATATACCAGTTTTCCTTAAAGCTTGGCTTGCCCAGAGAATCCGCCTTAAACCTTATTTTAGTAAAAAGAGGCTTAAAAGATGCCACCACGATAAATTATAGTAAAAAAATTTGTGCTTTCTTAAAAAAAAACCAATATAAATTCGAAATAGACGAATCTTATCTTAAAGAAAAAGTCCATGGATTTTTAGAATATACTACAAAAGTTCCGCTTTTCGATGCTCCTTTGATAAAAAGGCTATATGTCGGCAAAAAGATCTCCCGGGCCGGCCTTAAGCAATTAAAATCAGGTACCAATTTTGATCAAGGCTTGGCTTTCGGTTTTCCTATATGCGATGTTTTGAATTACTGCAAGAAGTCGAAAAAAGAAGGCAAGTCTTATATTGATATTTTTAAAGACTGGCTTTCTGATCTGCCTGACAACGACGGTTTTAAGTTTCTTGATTTCCGTTTTTTCGGAGGGCTTGTAAAATACTTTCGTGATATCAGGATAATAGTCCACATTCCTCATAGTCCTGACTGCATTCAATCTCTTGAGATGGCTGACAGGAATCTTTCTATTTTAAAAGAACTCGATAGCAGTTTCTACGAAACCTTGATCTATGAATTTACCAGACCTTTATTGATTTACGGAGATAGATGGCGGTCGTTCAGTATGATTCAATTTGATGGAATTGAAAAACTGGGGACAGGGCGCTATAGAGGCAGGTGCCTTAAAGCTATTAATTCAAAAGTGGCTGCAAACACAGAATTGGACATTAAACTGCTGCCTCACAAAAAAGTAGAAATATTTTTAAAAGACAAAAAGGTCGATAAATCAACGTCTTCTGCATCAATACCCTGGAGTTATGTTTTTTTAGTGGCTACTGGCACTCAGCCAGGTTCCTTTCTGATATGAGCTCAGGTTTTGCATTTTTTTCTACTAAAAAGGTTTATAAATGAAAAGATCCGACCCCGAAAAGGTTTTTTATATAATTTTAGCCCTGTATTTCATACTTCACCTGCTTCTGCGCATATTTGTTTCTACTGCCCTGGAAAAAGATGAGGCCGAGATGGTGTTGTTTTTTCAGCATGGATTTTCACCGGGCTACAGCTCACAGCCTCCTCTTTATTTTTGGCTTCAGTTTATCTTTTTC
>JAFGHG010000146.1 GCA_016939345.1 Candidatus Omnitrophota bacterium | reverse complement strand
CTGCGGGCTTACTATAGCTTTTGGATCAATTTTTGCCGACATTATATTATTATGATTAAGAAATAATTGATTATTTTTTGTTATTATATCAGAAATTTGACCTGAGGCAATTGAAAATATGGCTTAGGAATTATTTTGTAAATAATTCTAAGATAAACGGTTAGGAAGAAATATGATTAGTGGAAAACAGGCAATATGTTCAGAAAATAAGACTGATTATGAATCGACTAAAGCAAACATAAGCTCGCCTTCGGCAACTATTTTATTATCTACAACCGCTCTGGCATTAACAGAGCCGGTACGGCTTCTTATTTTTCCGATCTCAACCTCTATGTTCATTTGGTCGCCGGGAACTACCGTCCTTCTGAATTTAATATTATTGGCTGCCATGAAAAAAGCCAGTTTTCCTCTGTGCTCCTCGCATGCAAGCATCAAAACGCCTCCGACCTGAGCCATAGCCTCAACAATCAACACTCCCGGCATTATAGGCCTTCCGGGAAAATGCCCCTGGAAAAAATATTCATTGGTGGTAACGCTTTTGATGCCGATTGCCTTTTTCCCTTTTTCAAGATAAACAATTCTGTCAATTAGAAGAAAAGGGTAGCGGTGAGGTAGTATTTTCATTATCTCATGAGCCCCGAGCTCATCTCCAGTAGGTATAAAAGAACTGACAGTGCTAACCCCTGCGCTTTTTATTCTTTCTTTATATCTTCTTAACTTCTGAAGAAGCCTGATATTCAAAGTATGACCGCCTCTTATGGCAATTATATGGCCTCTCATAGGTCCAGTGAGATAAAGATCTCCGATAAGATCAAGGATCTTATGCTTGACGAATTCATCGGAAAAACGAAGTCTATTTTCTAATATGCCTTTATCAGAAACCACTAAGGTGTTTTTATAGTTGGATCCCTTACCAAGGCCCATATCAAGTAAAGGCTTTACTTCGTTCTCGAGACAAAAAGTTCTTGCTTCATAAAAATTATCCTTGGGCGTTCCGTTAAGAATTATATCCATGTATCCTGGAGGGATCAAGGAGTTGTCGTAATTCAAAACATAGGAGATCCTTAACGAGGGATAGGGCAGGACAACAATACTGGTAGAACCCTCCTCAACCCACATCGGTTCACGTATGATTAACCTGTCTCTTTTGGCAGATTGTTCGTTTAACCCGACCTTTTGAAGCGGATCTACAAAATCTTTAGCGCTTCCGTCCAGACCGGGTATTTCTTCCCCCCAAATACTGATCTGTATATTATCAATGCCTAAAATATGTAAAGCTGCCATAAGATGCTCGATTGTATGAACGTATACGCCGTTAGCACCTATGGACGTACGGCGGGGAAACTTTTCAGGGTCAATAACAGAATAAAGGTTAGCTTTAATAAAGGAAGAAGAATCGATATCTTTTCTTACAAAAACTATACCTGTATCTACAGGGGCAGGAGCAAGCTCTAATCTAGATTTCTCCCCGGTATGCAGACCGACACCCTCTAGAACAACTTTGGAATTGATCGTTCTTTGATTATCCATTGCTATTTAACTTGGATTCAAGCTCTTGTACTTTTGCTTCCAATACCTTTATTTTTTTGTAAAGTTCAGGCAAGTGCTGTATGCAGGCATTTACCCTTTTAGCTTCTGAGTGAGGCTTTGCCGGATATCCAGAAACCTTTGTATCAGGCAACACTGATTTAGTTACTCCAGCCTGGGCTGCAACTATAGCTTTATCGCCGATGCGTATATGCCCTACTACTCCTGCCTGGCCAGCCAGAATAACACCTTTTCCCAATACTGTACTGCCTGAAACTCCGGCCTGGGCAACGATTATGCAATTCTCTCCGGTAACCACATTATGGGCTATCTGGACAAGATTATCAATCTTTGTACCCTGGCCTATAACTGTCTTATCAAACCTGGCCCGGTCAATTGTTACATTTGCTCCGATTTCAACATCATCTTCGATCAAAACAGAACCGATCTGGGGTATTTTTTTCTGAATCCCCCTAACCATAGCAAAACCGAACCCGTCACTGCCGATAACTGCTCCGCAATGGATGATGACCCTATTGGATATCTCCACTCTTTCACGTATGGCAACATGAGGGTAGACCAGACAATCCTTGCCGAGCTTGCTATTTCTTCCAATATAGCATCCGCCGTAAATAACCGTATCTTCACCTATCTCAGATCCATCTTCAATGATGGTATAGGCACCTACAGAAACGTTCTTGCCTAATTTCGCCTGTGGCGAAACCAAAGCTGTAGGATGTATTCCTTCAGGATGTTTTATATCATTAGGAGCAACAAGGCCTACAACCTTTGTAAAAGCAACGGAAGGGTTTTCAGTCTTAATCAAGGCCTTGTGGAAATCACCAACATCTCTGGCTGTAATAACAGCTGAGGCTTTTGTGGTATTCATGAGGCAGGAATACTTTGAATTCGCCAAAAATGTTATATCGCCTTCTTTGGCCTCTTTTATTCCGGAAATGCCGGTTATTATAGCCTCCGGGTCGCCGATCAGCTCGCCGTCCACTAAATCAGCGATTTCCTTTAGTTTGTATCTCATTTCTGTTTTTTATAAGTGTTATTGGCTATCTTTAAGATCTCTGATGTCAAATCCATGACCTGGTTGCCGTAATGGACTGCGGTCTTGTCTATTATCAAGTCATATTTTTTATCTTTAGCATAATCTTCAATTATCTTTGTTACGTCGTCAAATATCTCTTTCATCTTTTCATCGCGCTCTTTTTTGATGTCGATATAAGCTTTCCTTTCCAGTTCTCTGTATTCGCGGACAGCCTCATTGATCTCTTTGTCCTGCTTTTCCTTTTCGGCATCTTTTAAAAGGCTAAGCTTTTTCTGCATCTTTTCTATATTATCTTTTTTCTCTTCAAGCTTAGAGTCAACCTTTTCTTTCTCTTCTTCTAATTTGTCATCGTAATCAGCTGTTTTCTTGTAGTCATTAAAGACCTTAAGCACATCGACAAAGCCGATTTTTAAATCCTCGGCAAAAATCGGTAAATTCATCAGGCTAAAAGTAAATGCTGTTAATATTATTGCCTTTAGTAACTTTTTCATCTTCTCCTCCTTAACTATTCTAGATATTTCTTGAATTTAACCTTTCAATTTTATAGAGAAATTGTGTAAAGAGCAACCCTTATTTTCAGTTGCAAAAAAACTGGTCAAAAAGCCCTGCTTACGTTAAAATGAAAACGACCTTGCTTTTCCTCTTCCCCGGGCTCAAGATCAAGAGGCCAGCCATAATCTACGCTTATCGGACCTATAGGTGTCTTTACCCTCAATCCCAAACCTATACTGGATTTAAAATCGCCGCCGGAAATAAAATCGCTGTTTTTAGCCCAAACATTTCCTGTATCGTAAAAAGTGGCCAGTTTTAAAAAATCAGCCAAAGGATATGTGTACTCGATATTTCCGATAAACAACGACTCTCCTCCAATCGGATCCTCAGTGCCTGGATCAATTGGACCTACTTTCCTTTCTCTGTAGCCTCTTACAGTCGTGGCGCCGCCGGCAAAAAAACGTTCATATAAAGGCACTGAATCTGTATCAGAAAAAGGATCGGCAAAACCGCCTCTTAGCTTTAACTCTACCACTGATTTATTAATCATAGGGACGTAAATGCTTAAACTGCTGAAAAGTTTTGTAAAATCCTTAT
This sequence comes from Candidatus Omnitrophota bacterium, assembly GCA_016939345.1. Taxonomy (GTDB): domain Bacteria; phylum Omnitrophota; class Gorgyraeia; order Duberdicusellales; family 4484-171; genus JAFGHG01. The sequence continues at coordinate 357 of JAFGHG010000146.1, read as the reverse complement.
CTCCTCCAAAAGGGCCGCCGGTAAACTGCAAGGAGTTATAAAATAAAATACCTCTTAAAGGTGAAAATACATTATCTCTTGTATCAAAAGATCCCGAGAGTATGCCGCTGCTTAAATCATTGGTGCCCTCTTCATCCTTTAAAGCCTGAGAAGCATCGTCAACAACATCTTTTATCTCGACGCTTTCAAAACGGTAAGCTGCCCCGGCCTTGATAGAATCAGAAAAATCTCTTCCAAGCCTTAAAACTCCTCCGGTGACCTTTTGCTCGTAAGCATAGCCTACATTCTCATCCTGCTGATGGCCTTTCTGGTAAGCATCAAAACCGAATGACACCGGCCGGTCGAAAATCCAGGGAT
>JAFGHG010000145.1 GCA_016939345.1 Candidatus Omnitrophota bacterium | reverse complement strand
CTCGTTATTGGATCTGACAGTCATCACAGAAAAAAAAGAAATACAGAATATTTTTGGATATATGTCCCCTGAGGTCGCCGGGATTTTGCGGGCAGCTATTGACAGCCGCGCCGATATTTATTCATTAGGCATGATTTTCTATAAACTTATCTCCGGTGAGCTTCCCTATACCGGTGATGACATCTCTACCCTGATCCACCGACACATTGCCCAAAGCCCAAAGACTCCAAGTTTTTTCAATAAAGGTGTGCCGGAGATACTGGATCGAATCGTATTACGAATGATAGCCAAAAATCCTCATGATCGATACCAGGGGCTTTCTGCTTTGATTGCTGATTTAAAAGAATACCAAAATCAAAGACGGCAAGGAAATCAGGTAATAGATTTTGTTATCGCTCGCCAGGACAGGTTGCGAAAGATTGACTATTCTACTTTAATTGTCGGGAGAAACGAGGAATTCAATAGCCTCACCTCTTTTATTAAGCAAACAACAAGCTCTAAAGGCAATCTTATTTTCATTTCCGGAGAAGCAGGCGTAGGGAAAACCAGACTGGTGGATGAGGCGCTAAAAGGGATTCATCAAATAAAAGGGATAGTACTAAAAGGCAAATGTGATCAATATGATTTTCAAACGCCATATAAAATTTTTCGTGATGTAATTAAGACATACCTTGAAAAACTGAAACGAAGAAGCATGAAAGAGCGGGACCTATTAATAGCTAAAATAAAAGAGAACGTGGGTGAGCTTGCGGGTGAAGTAGCAAAAATAGCTCCGGAAATTACCGAATTGCTGGGAAAGCCCAATAAAATGGTAGAGCTTGAAGCTGAAAAAGAGCAAACCAGATTCTTAATTACGGTTATAAAATTTCTCCTGAGTTTCGGCTCTCCGGAAAATCCGGTGATACTGTTTCTGGACGACTTGCAATGGGCTGATGAATCGAGTATTGAATTGCTGGGGAGAATGGCCGGGCAAGTGCATTTGTATCCAATACTGATAATAGGTGCCTTCAGAGATAGGGAAATCAGCGCGGCTCATCGATTAGGGCAAACATTAGAGAAACTCAAGGCAGAAAAAATACTTTTTCATGAGATTCATCTGAACAGACTCTCATTCAAGGATACCAAAAAGATCATTAGTCACATATTGCTTGAAGATGAACAGTGCATTTCAGCTTTAGCTGCAGATTTGGATAAAAGAGCAAAGGGTAATCCTTTTTTTCTCGTCGAGTTGCTGCATTCATTAGTCGAGGAAAGAATAGTCTACCTGAAAGATAACCGCTTTCAGTATGATTCTTCAAGATCACCAGGAGCGACAATGCCTTCCAATATCGTTGATGTGATACTTAAAAGGGTTGGCGAATTGTCTGATCAGGATTCCGGAATACTTTCCTATGCTGCTGTAATGGGGAGAAAAATAAAACTTGAACTATTGCGAAAAATTTCTTCTTTTTCCTTGCAGCTCTTGTTATCGGCTATAGATGAGGGAATAAGAAGGCAATTGTTAAATGGCAATATAACATGGCAAGGAGAATTTTCGTTTGCCCATGACCGAATAAGGGAGGCTTTTTACAAAAGGCTGCCGGAAGATGAGCGAGCCTCTTTGCACAAAGAAATAGGATGCTTTATTGAGGAACAAAACAGAGATAACCTCGATGCGGTCCTTTTTGAACTTGCCTATCATTTTGCAAAAGCAAAGATAAAAGATAAAACGCTTCAATACTCCTTTCAAGCGGCAAAGAAAGCACAGAGCGCCTATGCCTACGATCAGGCAATCAGGCATTATGAAATTGCCGGGGGGATTCTGCACTCACAGAACAAAAAAGACTCGACGATGTATATTGATATCTTGATAAATTTAGGCGTAGCTTATTATCAAAAAGGCAGGTATAAGAAAGCATTGCACACCCTAAAGGTTTGTGAATCTCTTATCCCACAAAAAGAAAAACTACAAAAAGCCGAGGTGTTATCAAACATCGGCGATGTTCTGCAGAAAAAAGGAGAACTTCAAAACTGCGAACAAGTTTTGGTGAGGTCATTAAGAATACTGGGAATCAGACTTCCCCAAAATAAAACCAATATAACTTGGGATATCACTCTACAGCTTGGTATGCATATAGTTCATTCCTTGTTCCCCTATATTTTTGTGAGAAAAAAATACAGTAATGACCTGAAAGCTGAGATTGTCTCCCATCTGCTTTGTAGGTTATTCTATCTTTACTATTTTACTGATCTATACAACAGTGTCTGTGTGCTTTTACGATCGCAAAATTTTGCTGAAAAACGTTTGGGTCCCTCTCGCAAGCTATCTCAGATTTACGCTCTTGCCGGAATGCTCTGGATGCAGCTTGGATTTCCATGGTGGGCGAGACGTAATAGCCTTCTGGCAGAAAAGATTGCTGAAGATTTGAATGATAAGTCATGCAAAGGATGGGCGAAGGCTTTTTATGCCTGGGTCGAACATCCCTACTGCACGCATAAATCCATCGAGTTAAGCGGCAAGGCCGTTGAATTGCTGATGGCAGTGGGAGAATATTGGGATTTAGGACATGCATGGTGTTGTCTTCTGTGGGGAAAGCAGAAGGAGGGGAAAAATCTCACTGAGTTGCTCAAAGAAAATGAAAAGCAAATCATCATTATGCACAGTATAAACGCATCGCAAAACTTGGGCTGGGCACTGGGTATTAAGGGCTTATTTCTTATCTATATCGCAGATGAGAGGCTAAAAAGCGAAGGGATCAAAAGCCTGGTGGAAAGCCAAAAACTGCTCGAAGAGGTAAATGATAAGCCGTGGTTTTTATGCGCTACCGGATACCTGGCCTACGCTCATTTCAGGGCAGGTAATTATGAAGAGGCGATCCATCTGGCTGACCGTGTTTCAGTACTTTTTATCAGCTACCATAATCTGACAACTTGGCTTTTGGATATTGTCGGAATGTGCGCTCAGGTTTATCTTTATTCAATAATGGAAAGGCCGAATCTCAGCGAATCTAAAAGAAAAAAATATTTTAAGAAAGCAAAATATTTTTGCCGGTTGGCACGTTTCAAGGGATGGATGTATCCCACCTATAAGGGATGGGCATATCTCGTAAATGGGACTTATCAATGGCTCTGCGGGAAAAGGAAAAAAGCCGTAAATACCTGGGACCGGGGTATTGCCTATCTCCGGAAACAAAACAGTGATACGTACCGCTTGGCCTCTATTCTTCTGGAGGAAGCATCATTTCTCCTTAAAGAAGGCCGTGATATAAAAAAAGTTCATGAATATCTCCTTGAGGCAAGGGAAATATTTACCCGTGTAGGGGCAAAATTGGATTTAGACAGGACGATCAAGTCACTTCAGATTCTCTCGCCCCAAAAAGAGACTGCCGAAGGCCGCCAGGCATTGACTCTTACTCGTCAGCTTGCTTCACTTTTAAAGGTAACCAAGGCCATAGGTTCCCTCTTGAATTTGGAACAACTCCTAGAGAATATCGTTGATCAGGCCATTGAGGTAACCGGCGCCAAGCGTGGTTTTTTACTGCTGTATGATGAAGAGAAGGACATTCTGCAGCATAAGGTATCAAAGGGACTTGATGAAGAAAAAATTTTTGGATGGGCCTTTTCATTTGAAGAGTGCAGAATCAGCCTTGCCCTGGTTCGACAGGTGGAAAATTCCCATGAAGGCATGATTGGAAATCAAAATTATACGCTGATTCCTGAAATTGCCTCTGAGTTGAGAGAGTATTGCATCAAAGAGGCCCTCTGTGTGCCGCTAAAAGCCAAAGAAAAATTTTTAGGCGTTATCTATCTTGATACCAGCATGACAGAGGGAATTTTTAGTCAGGATGAATTGGATTTAATGAACTCTTTTGCTATTCAGGCATCTATCTCCATTGAAAATGCTTACCTGGTAGAAGAGTTGATTGACCACGAACGTTCTTTGCAAGAGATGATTGAACGTGCTCCTGATGCAGTTTTGGTTTATGACATGACAGGGAAAATCATCAATGTCAATTGTCAGGCGTGT
>JAFGHG010000144.1 GCA_016939345.1 Candidatus Omnitrophota bacterium | reverse complement strand
GTGCTATTGATACCGCTTAAAAAAACCCGCTCCAAAGTAATAAAAAAAATTACTTGCACCGGCGTTATAGTTAGAAGCGAACGGGTCACGGAAAACGGAAAATTCCCTTACAGGGTTGCCATGTTCTTCAGTGATTTAACCGAACCGGACAGGAAGACCCTGAAATCCTACGTTAACTATTCGCTCAAGAACTAACCTCTTTTAAATGCTCGACATCCAAATCCCCAAACCAGTCAAATTTATCTCTGGTTTTATCTATTCAGAAGAAAAAATATTCAATAAAACCATACGGCTTATGACAAAAAAATTTGGGAGAATAGACTTCCAGAGTAAAATCATTCCTTTTGACTTTACTGATTATTACGAAAAAGAAATGGGCCAAAATCTAAAAAGGCGTTTTGTTTCATTCGAACGCCTGCAAAAACCAGACAATTTTGCCAGCATAAAAATCTTTTGCAATAAACTTGAAAAAAAACTTTTAAAAAAAAGATCAAGGCTTATCAACATAGACCCCGGATATATCAACGAAGCGAAACTCGTTCTAACTACCACTAAAGACTATTCACACAGGATCTACCTTAAAAAAGGCATATTTGCCGAAGTAACCCTAAAATACATGAATGGTAATTTTATCCATCTTGATACAACATTCCCTGATTACCGGACTAAAACATATAAAGAGGCATTCATGCAGGTCAGAAATATCTACCGTAACCAGATTAAACAGCAGGCAAGCCTTTGAATAAAATCCAAATTTTAAAATCAAAAGCAGCATTGTTTTATAATGCTCTGAATAACTGTGATATATGTCCCAGAAACTGCCGGTCCGACCGCTTAAATGGTCAAAAAGGGTTTTGCCAGACTGCTAAAGAAGCCTTTGTTTATACTTCTTTCTTGCATCAAGGAGAAGAACCGGGCATAAGCGCAGGCAAGGGAAGCGGCGCAGTATTTTTTTCAGGTTGTAATCTTAAATGTCTTTATTGCCAGAATTTTAGATTTTCACAGGATTATGCAGGTGAAGAATTCGATATAGAATCGCTCGCATATCTTTTTTTAAATCTAGAAAACCAGGGTGCTGCCAACATCAACCTCGTAACCCCCAGTCATGTCCTGCCTCAAATCCTGGCCGGGCTTGTTCTGGCATGTGAACAAGGCCTAAACCTGCCGCTGGTTTACAACACTTCCGGTTATGAGAAAAACAATATACTAGCGCATCTAGAAGGGATTATTGATATTTACCTCACTGACTTAAAATATATAAACCCTGAAACAGCTAAAATTTTCTCAAACGCCCCTGATTATCCACAGTATGCTTTAGAGAGTATCAAAGAAATGTATAAGCAAACTAATAATATCTGGGACAAAGATGTTTTAAAACAAGGTTTAATCATCAGACACCTTGTCCTGCCCGGATACATAGAGGAGTCAAAGCTGATACTTAAGTGGATAAAAGATAACTGTCCCAGGGCCTTAGCCAGTGTTATGTTCCAATACCAGCCTTACCACCAGGCAAAAAACTTTCCTCAAATAAGCCGCAGGCTATCCTTTAAAGAATACGAAGATATAAAATCCTGTGCCCAGCGTTTGGAACTGGAGGGTTGGATGCAAGAATACCACCAAAAAGAGAATATGGCCGGGGTGCATTTTCAACCTGGCTTTGAAAAGACTTAGAAAGATTTATCTAAAGGGAAGGCGGTTGCTCCTCATCATTGAAAGAAGAATGTAGCGGACGGCATTAACATCCGTCACTTTTCCGGCAAAAGCAAGATTTCCGTTTATGATAATAAAAGGGGTGCAAGAAATATTTGCGCTATATTTTGCAGCCTGGCGCAGATCTGAATTCCTTTTGATATCATATTTATAACTGGTTTTATATTCAGATTCCAAAAGACGGATTGCCTTGATCAGAACTTCTTCGGCTTTTCTGCACTTTGAGCAAGGCCTGCAAATTATTTCGATTGTCCCAAAATCCATAATCAATCCTTAGCTGGTCTTCTCAATAAAAAAACCGACTTTCATTTCTTTTTCCGGGCCCTTGATGATAATATGACTTATATGGGCAACCGGAATAATTGCTAAATCTTCTCCTTCTACCTGTACATCAATAACAATCAACGGCTGAAAATTGGTTACTGTAGGCTCTATTATCTTATAAATTAACTTGGTCTCATAGGTTTGTCCGCCGTGCAAATGGACTATGGCTGTATTCTTTGGGCTTTTCTTCAAAAACTCTTCAGTAGTTCTTATAGCGATAATATCCATTATAAATATTTTAAGTCGTAATACTATCTTTGGGGGTAACAGAAATAATATGGGCTATGTTTATAATCTTTTTCTGGTCAGCCATCTGAAGTATAAGAAAATCATCTTCTACTGCAGCAATCTGGCCATGTAACTGATCGCTTAATGATGTGGAGACAATAACGTCTTTGTTTAAAAAGGGGATGAGGTTGCTGCTAAAATTACCCATTTTTGCCTCCTTAAATTTCATTTTAAGGTTATTTGATTATATGTCAATGAATTTCAGGGATTAATTTAGAATAAATACGCTTTCCTGCCTCAGCTTGGTTTGCTTAATTCATTCAAAATGCTTACCAGAATATCAGGTTTTTCAATAAATAAAATATTGGGGCAAATTTTCTTAGCTTTGTCTTTTAAGCTGTCCCGGGCGTTTACAAATACTGACCAGGTGTCTTCTGAAAACTGGGTTGCTGCCTCAAGCATGGGTAAGTCAGATGCAGTATCTCCGCAGATAAAATTTTTACTTTTTTCTAGGCCTAAACCAGCATCGGCGTTAATAAACCTTAAGGCATCGCCTTTGTCAAAATCTTTTAAACCATCTTTTTCGCCGCTTTGGACAGTAAGGATTATCTCAATATCCAAACC
>JAFGHG010000143.1 GCA_016939345.1 Candidatus Omnitrophota bacterium | reverse complement strand
GATATTAAAAATATGACTAAGGTTTTAACCGCTAACAAGATTAAGATTGCAATGCTGGCAGTTCCTACGGAAGCCGCCCAAAAGGTAGCTGATAAGCTGGTCAGCTCCGGGGTAACCGGCATCCTGAATTTTTCTTCCCGGGTCCTCGATCTTCCTAGAGAGGTTAAAGTTTCTAATGTTGATATGGCTTGCGAATTGCAGAGGCTTATATTTTTTAACAAAGAGGGTAATCATAAATGAGTCTTATAATGAAAAACTTGGCAGATTGGAAAAAAAGCAGGATAAAACCTGAAGAGATCGATAAATATCTCAACAAGGGCAGAAGTTTTATTGATCAAGAAAAAATACTTTCCTTGATCAGCCAAAAGAAAAAAGTATCCAGGCTAAGGATAAACGAAATTCTTGCAAAATCATTATCTATCCAGACTCTAGAACTTGATGAAGTTGCTGATCTTTTAAGTATTGACGATCCTGAAGTCTTAAGCCGGATGCAAGAGGTTGCTTTAACAGTAAAGAAAAAAGTATATGACAACAGGATAGTCACCTTTGCTCCTTTATATCTTGGAAATTTTTGCGTCAATGACTGTCTTTATTGCGGCTTTCGTTCGTCTAATGATAAGGCTATTCGTAAAGTACTGGACATGCAAGAGATAGAAAAAGAAACCAGGTATCTTTGCGGTCAGATCGGCCATAAGCGTCTGATAGTGGTTTATGGAGAACATCCATATAACGACTTAAATTACATGATTGAGACTATCAGAACCATATACAACATTAAAGAAAAGACAAGAAAAGGTTTTGGGCAGATAAGAAGGGTTAACGTTAATGCTGCGCCGCTTTCCATAGAAGAGCTAAAGCAGCTGCGCAAGGTAGGCATAGGCACCTATCAGGTTTTTCAGGAAACTTATCACAGACCGACTTACGCCAGAGTCCATCCTGCTGGCACAATAAAGTCAGATTATCTTTGGCGTTTATATTCAATGCACAGGGCTTTTGAAGCCGGCATCGATGATGTGGGTTTAGGCGCGCTTTTTGGTCTCTATGATTATAAATACGAAGTCATGGGTCTGGCGGCTCATAACAGGGAATTAGAAAATAAGTTCGGAGTAGGCGCTCATACCATTTCCTTTCCCAGGCTTGAACCTGCGCTCAATACTCCTTTTATCCAGCAATCACGGCATAAAGTCAACGATGATGATTTTATTAAGCTTATGACCGTTATCCGTTTATCTGTTCCTCATACTGGTATGATCATTACCTGCAGGGAAACGCCTCAAATGAAAAAGAAATCCTTAAGTTTAGGTATTACCCAGACTGATGCTTCGACTAAGATCGGCGTTGGCTCTTACAGTGATTCAGAGTCTGGACAAAAGGGCGAACGCCAGCAGTTTATTTTGGCTGATACCAGAAGTCTGGAAGAAATGATATCAGAATTTGCTCGAATGGGCTATATAACTTCTTTTTGCACAGCTGGCTATCGCTGCGGCAGGACCGGAGAGTGCATTATGGATCTTCTGAAAAGAGGCGAAGAGGGCAAACTTTGCAAATTGAACGCTGTTTTGACTTTTAGGGAATGGATTGATGATTTTGCCAGTCAAGAAACCAAATCTTTGGCTGAACCCCTTATTGAAAAAGAAATAAATGAAATCAAAAAGATTATGCCTAAAACCTTTGAACGTTTTGATAATTATTATAGCAGGGTAAAAAACGGAGAAAGAGACCTTTATTTCTGATGCTTCCACTTTCCTGGAATTTATGCCCTTGCTCTCGCCGGAGCTATAATTTTTCTTTTCTGAAAGATTTTTTCTATACTTAATCCTGTTATGTAATATAATAGATAATAAGAAAAAACAGGAGGTGTATATGGAAAATCAAGCACCAGTTCAGATGCCCCCACAGCCAAAAACATCCGGTTTGGCAATTGCCAGTTTAGTGTGTGGAATCGTTTCTTTATGCTGTGGTTTGTTGTTAGGCATACCTGCGATAATTTGCGGCCATATAGCTTTAAAACAGATAAATGACTCCGCAGACACCATTGGCGGAAAAGGCATGGCCATAGCCGGTCTTATAATGGGATACCTTTCTCTTGTTTTGACTGTTATATTGATGGTTACTGGTTTTATTCCGGCGTTTATTGAGGGTTTTCAAGAAGGATATCGGGGAGCCCAGTAGCACTTTCATAATCAATCTTTTTTTGAAAGTTTTTAGATAAATACAGAGGAGGCCTGAAATGACATGGTTTGTGAAGATTTTGGGTATAGTTATTTTTTCTCTTGGCTTGGTTTGTTTTATCAAACCGCTTGTAATGAGAAAAATGCAAAAATTCTGGAATAAGAAAAAAAACCTCTATTTTGGAGTTTTTTTAAATTTTCTTATAGGTGTAATATTTCTTACCAACGCTTCATTCTGCAGGATCTCATGGTTCATTATCCTTTTTGGGATTCTGGCCATCTTGAAAGGGATTCTGGGCATTGTTTTGGGCCATGAAAGGATAAGGGCATTTTCCCAAAAATACGAAAAAAAGCCGAATCGGTTCCTGAGAAGGTTTGCGGTTTTGATCCTTGCTTTAGGAGTCGGTCTTATTTTGTCAGCGTAAAAAATGAAGAAATTTCTATTATTAATAATCTCTTTAATGATCTTCAGCCAATGCTCTTGGTCTAAAGACCGTCAGGTAAGGGCTGATGTCAGGTTCATTAACCCTGCTGTTGGATATATACTTGTTAGTGATGCGGGCGAAAATGTTGATCTAGGTATAGTTTATACTGAAAGAAAATCAAAATCTGAAATAACAAGCGTTGTTTTTACGACACCGGCAGAGATAGGCCAAGACGGAAAAGTTTTTACATTTAGCACAGATCAGGGTAAAGTCTTTTTAACTTTTAACCATAACGGTACAGAAGTTGAGAATGTTAAAGTCAAATGTGATTACCAGCCTGACGATTCTGGGGCAGCCCAAAAAAAGAGATATGTTTTAGTCAGCAAAGCAGGTTATAAGGTATTTTTTGATTTTTTCTGGGAAAATAAACAACTTAACCTGGTTAAGGTCCACCCGCGTATTCATCCATTTTTCGATTATAGGTAAATATCAGAGCCGGATCAAGGAGGGGTATGATGCAGATAAATACTACAAATTATAAAATAAAAGATATCAATCTTGCAGAATTCGGAAGAAAAGAAATAGAGATAGCTGAGCATGAAATGCCGGGATTGATGAGCGTTAGAGAGAAATACAAAAGCCAGAAACCACTGCAAGGCGTCAGGATAACTGGTTCTTTGCATATGACTATCCAGTCGGCAGTATTGATCGAGACCTTGTCTGACCTTGGGGCAGAAGTCCGCTGGGCAAGCTGTAATATATTTTCTACCCAAGACCATGCAGCAGCTGCCATAGCTAAGAGAGGTATACCTGTATTTGCCTGGAAGGGCGAGACCGTAGAAGATTTCTGGTGGTGCACTGAGTCTGCTTTGACTTTTTCCGGAGGCAAAGGGCCTCAATTGATAGTTGATGACGGAGGCGATGCAACATTGATGATGCATTTTGGATATGCAGCCGAAAGTGATCCTAAAGTTTTGGATAAGACCCCTTCAGGAGAGGACGAAGCTGAGCTGATCAAGGCTGTAAAAAGGAGTTTAGAGAAAAGTCCTCATAAATGGTCCAACATGGTAAAAGAATGCAAAGGCGTGTCTGAGGAAACCACTACCGGAGTCCACCGTCTTTATCAGATGATGCAAAAAGGAACTTTATTATTTCCGGCAATAAATGTCAATGATTCAGTGACTAAGTCCAAGTTTGACAATCTATATGGTTGCCGGGAATCGTTAGTCGATGGCATAAAGAGAGCAAGCGATGTCATGATTGCCGGAAAAGTAGCTTTAGTCTGCGGTTATGGAGATGTCGGTAAAGGGTCTGCCCAATCCCTAAGAGGGCTTGGGGCAAGGGTAATAGTAACCGAGATAGACCCTATATGTGCCCTGCAAGCCGCAATGGAAGGCTTTGAGGTTTCAACAATAGAAGATTCTTTATCAGAGGCCGATATATTTGTTACTGCCACAGGCAACAGAGACGTAATCACCATAGAGCATATTAAAAAGATGAAAGACCAGGCAATAATATGTAACATTGGCCATTTTGATAATGAAATACAAGTATCTAAATTGGAAAAATTTTCCGGCATAAGGAGAATTAATATTAAACCTCAGGTTGATAAATACATCTTCCCTGACGGAAAAGCAGTGTATCTTTTAGCAGAGGGAAGACTAGTTAACTTAGGCTGCGCTACTGGACACCCTTCTTTTGTCATGTCAAATTCCTTTACCAACCAGGTCCTGGCCCAGATCGATTTGTGGAAAAACAGGGAAATTTACGAAAAAAAAGTCTACAGGCTTCCCAAATACCTTGATGAGGAGGTGGCCAGGCTTCACCTTTCCCGAATAGGGGTAAAACTTACAAGACTTACCCAGGACCAAGCTGACTATATAGGCGTACCTAAAGACGGGCCTTTTAAACCTGAACATTACAGGTACTAATTAAACTTAAAAAACATAATTTATAAAATTTATTCTTTTTTTATCCAAGAACAAAAAAGAATCTGGATGAATATTTGATAACATGATATTTGCAATTTTTAAAGAGGCTGTTTTTTTGCTTAACAAGATGTCTATTTATCTTATTATTGGCTTTATTTTTGCCGGGATACTGCATGTTTTTATAAAACCAAAAACTATAGCCAGGCATCTTGGAGAAAACAATTTTTTGTCAGTGCTTAAGGCGTCACTTTTTGGCATACCCCTTCCTTTATGCTCCTGCGGGGTGCTTCCGGCTACAATATCCTTAAAAAAAGACGGCGCAAGTAAAGGGGCTATACTGTCTTTTCTTATCTCGACTCCAACAACTGGTCTTGATTCCGTATTTGCTACCTATGCTCTTTTAGGCCCATTTTTTACAGCTTTTAGGGTGGTAGCTTCTTTCATTTCAGGTTTAGTTGCCGGAGTAATGGCTAATATCTTTCTTGAGAAAGATACGGAAAAAAAAACAGAGAACCAGCAGGAAAAATGTACTGATTGCGGTCAGGAGCACGGTCCGGGGAAAAAGCTGGCTTTAAGAAACAAAATCAAAAGTATTTTTACCTATTCCTTTGGTACTTTACTTAGAGAAAGCGGAGCCTGGATAATGCTGGGTATTATTATAGGCGGTGCAATATCCTACTTTGTTCCCGAGGAGTTGATATCGCGGTATCTGGGTTCGCCTTGGCTGTCTATGCTGGTAATGCTTATAGTCGGAATTCCTATGTATATTTGTTCTTCAGGTTCAGTCCCTGTTGTAGCTGCCTTGATGTTAAAAGGTATGAGCCCTGCTGCTGCCTTTGTTTTTTTACTGGCCGGGCCTGCTACTAATTCTGTGGCTTTGACTGTTATAAGCAGGGAGTTAGGCAAAAGGACTGCTTTTTTGTTTTTACTGACGATAGTGCTTTGCAGTTTGTCACTGGGTTTTTTGGTTCATTATTTATTTTATGCTTTTGATATTGACCTAGCCAAGCAGCTTAAGCATCATCAGGCCGTGATCCCTTTAGCTTTTGAACATATGGCTAGCTTGACCCTTGTTGGTTTGATAATTCTCAATTTTATCAAAGATATTTTTAACAAGATGAATAAATAATATTTGTTTTTGCTATGATTTTATATTAAATAGGAGGGATGATGGATTTCGTTTGCCCTTTATGCGGAAAAAAGATCGAGAGAGATGTCCTGAGCATCAAAAATCATACCGACGAGCATGTAATCGAGGCTATTAAGAAAAAGTACCCTAAGTGGGCGAAAAAAGACGGCACCTGCAATAAATGCTATGATTTTTACAGAAAACAGCTTGGTCTGAAGAACAGAGCCTGATAAAGAAAATTCCAATATTTTTTTCTTGACAAATGATACTAATATGGTATCTTTAAATGAAAGAGAAAGGAGGTGTTTATGAGAGTAACTATTAAATATATGTTAAGGCCGGTAGCCCATTGCTCTGAAGGCTGCCGTAGTTTGTCCTGGGCAGGACGCTAAAAGGCCCATAGAGAGCATTTAAAAGAACCTCTTTTTTGGAGGTTGGGATTAGATGTCCTGGGCAAGACATAAAAAACTGCCCCTTCTTTATTCTTTATTTAAGGAGGTAAAAATTGAAACTAATCACAAGAGATACTGATTATGCAATCAGGGCTCTATGCTGTATGGCTAAATCGGACAACGAGTTAGTAAGCGTATCCGATTTATGCAATAAGTTAAGGATACCCAGGCCCTTTCTAAGGAAGATCCTTCAAATACTTAATAAAAAGAAAATACTTAGATCGATCAAAGGACAAAACGGCGGCTTTAAACTAAATATATCTTCTAGGAGAATTACTTTATTTTCTCTTATTGTGGCTTTTCAAGGCAATTTTAAATTTAATGAGTGTACATTTAAAAAAAGTGTTTGCCCTGAGATTAAAAAATGCAAGATTAGAAAAAAAATAAATAAAATAGAGCGGTATGTCGTCAAGCAGTTAAAAAATATCAGCATCCTGTCGCTGGTAGCTGAAAGGGGTTGAGTTTATGTCAATTAAGCTATTGTACCGGCATAATTTAATTCGTTTTTGACAATGGCCAGAGCTTGAAAATTTATTATGCCTTCTTTGGGCTTTTAAAACAGGCAAAGATAAAGTTGGCAAGCTAAAGGGAAAAAAACATTGAAAACTATCGGTAAAGTGGTAAATTTGTTTGTTGAAGAGTCAATTTTACCGTTGATGCAGAGTGAAAGGATTTGGAGGAAAAATGAAAAAAAAGGCCGGAAAAAAAGACAAGCCTGTAGTTTGCGTTATTTGCAAGGGTGATAGAAAGATAAAAGCAAAGCAAAAATGCTGCAGCCCGGAGATGACGGCTAAAGAAAAAGGGAGTTGGAACATTTGATGACCATAGATGTACAGAAATTGAAAGTTGAGTTCATAGAAAAGATTGAAAGAACTGGATCGGTTTCCAGTTTCAGGTTTAGACCGGAAAAGAGAATTGATTTTTTACCAGGCCAGTTTCTCCAGATTTTTTTTGATGACGAACATATAAAGAACCGTTCTCTCAACAAATATCTTTCGTTTTCATCAGCCCCGGAGAGGCAATACATAGAAGTAACCAAACGCATATCTGACAGCTCTTTCTCAAAAAGATTGCTTCTCCTGCGAAAAGGAGACAAAGTATCCATCAAAGCGCCTATGGGCAGCTGTATTTTTGAGCCTTCAATGCCTAAGCTTTGCTTTTTGGCCGGGGGCATAGGCATAACCCCGGTTATATCAATAATAGAGCATGTTGCGCTCAATTCCCTTAAAAACGATATACGCCTTATTTATTCGAACCGCAGCGACGAAGATATCGCTTTTAAAAAGGAACTGGACGCCTGGAGCAGCCAATCTTCTAATATAAAAGTAACCTTTTTGGTATCTGATAAAAAAAGCCAGAATATAGATTTGCATAAAGGATTTATAAACAAGGACTTGCTTACTGAATTCATAAGTGATTTTTGCCAGAGGAAATTCTTTATTTTTGGCCCTCCGGCAATGGTTGAAGACATGAAGAATATTTGTTATGATATTGGCTGCAAAAACAAAAATGTTTGCACCGAGAACTTTATCGGTTATTAAGTTAAGAAAATAGAATACAGTATTTAAATTGGGTAAAAGGAAGAAGAAAAGGAGGTTTAGTTATGAAATACGAGTGTCTGGTCTGCGGTTATATTTATGATCCTGCTGAAAACAATAATGTAGCCTTTGACGATCTGCCTGATGATTGGGTTTGTCCTGAATGCGGGGTGGGCAAGGATCAGTTTCAACCAGTAGAATAAGTAGAGTATGAGCCTTAATCCAGAAATCGCTGATTTTTTTAAAAGACAAAATATAGCCATTGCATCAACTATTGACAAACAAGGTAATATTCACTGCGCCATAAAGGAGGTCGTAGGAGTTAAACCTGACGGGGATTTACTTTTGTTTGACCTATACTGTAACCGGACATATGAAAATCTGAAGAATGACCCCAGGATAAGCGTTACGGCGTTATCTGAAAAGGAGTTTAAAGGTTATACCATCCAGGGCAAGGCAAGGATAATCCCGCGGTCTGAGGTAAATGATGAAATCATCAGCGAGCGTGAAAAAAAGATAGTCCAGAGAATAAGCGCTCGCCTTATAAGCAGTGTCAAGTCAGATTTGAAATCCCGGGCTCACTTCGAAGCTGAATTGCCTGCAATGCCTAAATATCTCATAGAGGTATCCGTTGATAAGGTTGTTGATTTATCACCTCCCAAATTTGAAAAGGATTGCCTATGAGAGCCAGGGAAATAAAAAAAGGTATTTATTGGGTCGGTGCTATAGACTGGAATCTAAGGAACTTTCATGGTTATCTCACTCAAAAGGGAAGCACCTACAACGCTTATCTGATAATAGACGAAAAAATAACCCTTGTGGATACAGTTAAACATTATCTTTTTGAAGAGATGCTTGAGAGAATAAAGACTGTGGTCGATCCGGCGCGTATTGAATATATAATCTCTAATCACGTTGAGATGGATCATTCAGGCTCTTTGCCAAAGATATTAAAAATAGCTAAAAATGCCAAGGTGGTTACTTCACCAAACGGAGAAAAAGGCCTTAAAGCCCATTTTAAACAGGATTTTAACTTTCAGATAGTAAATACCCTAGATAAGTTAAATACCGGAACGCGCGAATTTGAATTTGTGCTTACGCCGATGGTCCATTGGCCTGACTCTATGGTAACTTATGTCCGGCAAGATAAACTTCTTTTTTCTAATGATGCCTTTGGCCAGCATATAGCATCATCGCAGAGGTTTGACGATGAGGTTGGTTTTGATATCGCAAGGTCAGAAGCAGCTAAATATTATGCAAATATAGTTTTACCTTATGCTAACCAAGTAAAAAAAGCCTTGGCTGACCTTTCTGGCCTGGATATAGACTTGATAGCGCCCAGTCATGGAATAATCTGGCGTTCACACCTTAAAGAGATTGTAGGTTTATACAAAAATTGGGCGGATAACCAGACCGATGAGAAAGCGATGATCGTCTATGATAGCATGTGGCATTCTACAGAAAAAATATCCGGGGTTATCGGAGAAGCCTTTGATTCTTTGGACTTACAGGTTAATTTTTTTAACTTGCAGACTAACCACATATCGGATATCATGGCTGAGTTGCTTTCAGCAAAATATATCTGCGTAGGTTCGCCTACATTGAATAACAATATGCTTCCTACCGTAGCTGCTTTTTTGACTTACATGAAAGGCCTGGCTCCTAAAAAAAGAATAGGCCTGGCTTTCGGCTCCTACGGCTGGGGAGGCCAGAGCATAGTACAGATTGAAGAAGTATTAAAAGGATGCGGATTCAGTACCCTGGAAAATATCAAGGTCAAGTATATCCCTGATAAAGATACTTTTTCGGCCATAAAAGATAAAATAAAAGCACAGTTAAGATCCAACCCCAAGGCTTAGTCCCTGCATCAGGATTAGTCTAAAAATCAAGGAGGAGAGAAATGCCTGATTTAAAAAGTACACAGACATTAAAGGGCACACAGACAGAAAAAAATCTGTGGGAGGCCTTTGCCGGAGAATCAAAGGCCAGAAATAAGTATTCTTATTTCTCTAGCGTGGCCAAAAAAGAAGGCTATGTCCAGATAGCTAAGATTTTTGAAGAAACTGCGGATAATGAGAAAGAGCATGCCAAGAGGGAGTTCAAGTATTTAAATGGCATAGGGAACACGATGGCCAATCTTAAAGAGGCTGCGGCCGGAGAAAATTATGAGTGGACAGAAATGTATCCTTCATTTGCCAAAACAGCCGAGGAAGAAGGTTTTACTGAGATAGCAAATACATTTCTGGAGATAGCTAAAGCAGAAAAAGCTCATGAGACCAGGTATAAGAAACTTCTGAAGAATATCGAGGATGGAAAAGTCTTTAAAAAGGATGTACCGGTAAAATGGAAATGCAATAATTGCGGGTATATACATGAGGGCGAAGAAGCTCCTGATGTCTGCCCGGCCTGCGCACATCCAAAAGCGCATTTTGAAGTGTTTGTGGAAACATATTAGAAAAAGTTACTAATGGTTAATATTAGCTGCTATTAGTTACTGTCGGTTAACTTTATCGGTAACAAATTTTTGATTTGACCATTTGTAGCCAGTTTTAACCAATTAAAAATTTTAAACTGGAGGTAATCATGGAAGGTTTAGTTTGCAAAGTATGTGGTCATATCGCTCTTATTGGCGTAGCACCCGAGAAGTGTCCGGTTTGCGGAGCACCGGCTAAATCTTTTGAAAAGAAACCAGACGCCGTAGTGGCTGTAAAAGAGCCTGCCAAGCCTACTGATTTTGAAAAAAAACATACTCCGGCAATAACGATCGTACGAAAGTGCGGCCTTATTCCCGAAGGCTGCATCGATGCCCATGTTAAAATCGGAGGAATCCAGCACCCTATGCAATCCGATCATTTTATTCAATACATTGATTTTTACATCGACAAGAAGTATATTTCAAGAGTTTATCTTACTCCCGATAAACTTAACCCGGCAGCTGCTCTTCATCTCAAACCTACAAGCGGCAGGTTGACAGCTATTGAATCATGCAATCTTCACGGCAGATGGATAGCCGAAGCAGAAATTTAATTTAACAGGAGAGGTATGCCATGGGCAAAGATTTTAATCCGCAGGAAATAGTAAAAATAGCCATAGAAGTAGAGAATAACGGTGAAAAGCTTTATGAGGCCCTTGAAAATAAGGCTGCTGACCAAAAAGTAAGAGCGGTGTGGAAATATTTAAAAGAACAGGAGACAGCCCATAGTAAAACCTTTAAAGATATGCTTGATAAGACCGGTGAATATATTGTTCAGGAATTCAATCCTGGCGAGTATCAGGCTTATCTGCGGGCTATAGCTGATGAATACATAATTACTTCAGATTTGGCCAAGAAAAAAGCCAGCCAGGGGTTTAAGACTGATCTGGAGGCTATCGAATTTGCCATCCATATAGAGAAAGAGTCTATAATCACCTATATGGCCCTAAAAGATTATGTAATTCTTTCTAAGCATCCCGTGCTCGACAGAATTATCGCTGAGGAAAAGAATCACTTGGCTGATCTTGTGGAATTAAAGAATGCCATAAAGGCGTAGGAGGATATTATGAGTGTTAAATTATACAGCACTCCTGGTTGTCCTTATTGCATTAAGACCAAGGACTTTTTAAAGCAGAATAATATAAGCTTTGAGAATTTCGATGTTTCTGCTGACCAGGATAAAGCACAAGAGATGATCAATAAATCAGGCCAAATGGGGGTGCCTGTTATTGATATCAATGGGGAGATAGTAGTAGGATTTGATAAGGAAAAAATAAAAAAGCTTTTGGGCCTGACTTGAAAATGTATGTATGATTTAATCATTGTCGGTGCCGGGCCTGCCGGAATTACAGCCAGCATATATGCTGCCAGGAAGAAGATAGATTTTTTAGTTATCAGCGAAGATGTGGGCGGACAGGCAGCTTTAAGCTGGGATGTAGAAAATTACACCGGTTATCAGTTTATAACCGGTCCTGAACTGGCCGATAAATTCCAGGAACACCTGGATCATTATAAAATTGCCTTAAGAGAGTCTGAAAGCGTCAAAGAATTATCCCCCCAAAATAATATAATCAATATCAAAACTGACAAAGGTACTTATCAGGCTAAAACCTGTATAATTGCCTCCGGCAAGAGGTCAAGAGAACTAAATGTGCCGGGAGAAAAAGAATTTAAAAACAAGGGCCTTACCTATTGTGCTACCTGTGATGGACCTTTGTTTTCCGGCAAAGATGTAGTTATTATCGGAGGAGGAAATTCTGCACTTGACGCTGCCCTGGGCCTGCTCAAGATAGCAAATAAGATATTCATCGTCAATGATTCTTTAGGCTTGCATGGTGATCAAGTGTTAATGGATAAGGTCAGTAGTCACGAAAAAGTCACAGTCTTAAACAGCAGCAGTATTCTTGGGATAAGCGGCGATAGGTTCGTTTCAGGGATAAAGATAAGGCGAAATGATAAAGAAGAAGAGATTAAAGTCCAGGGTGTATTTGTTGAGATAGGTTTGATACCAAACTCAGAATTCACCAGAGATATAGCCAAAAACGAAAAAAACGAGATCATAGTGGATTGCGAGAACAAAACTAACGCAGAAGGGGTTTATGCTGCTGGTGATGTCACTAATGTTGTAGAAAAACAGATAATAATAGCCGCCGGAGAAGGTTCAAAGGCAGCGCTGTCCGTTTTTAAATATCTAAGCAGGATAAAGGAATGAAAAACAACTTAGACTGCTCCTCGTTTTTAGCCATCGGCTTTCTGATGCCGCCCGGTAAAGCCTAAACAAGAAAAAAATTTAAAAAGCAAAACAATATTTAAAGTTCGTAAGCCCGGGAAAAATAATTTATATTCGCTTTCCAACAGCGATTCTTTAAAGATCATAACCCATTTTAAAATCTGCGGAGAATAACCGGCAGGAGGATAGGATGTTTAGAAAACTTATTCATTTATCAGTTGAAAAACCTAAAACAATATTTTTTATTACTGCTTTTTTAGCTTTTATAGGCCTTTTGCAGTTTCCCAGGATAAAAATCGATACAGATCCCGAAAACATGCTTTCGGAAAAAGAATTCGTCCGTATTTTCCATGATCAAACAAAAAAAGAATTTGCTTTATACGATTTTATTGTTCTGGGAATTGTTAATGAGCAAGATAAAAACGGCGTATTTACCCCCCAGACCCTTAATCGTATTTTTTCCATTACAGAGCAGATAAAAACTATCAACGGCGTTATTTCCAGAGAAATAATCGCTCCATCCACCAAAGATAATATACGCCAGGCAGGTCCGGGGGTAGTGCTTTTTGAATGGCTCATGAAGGAGCCGATCAAGACTCAAGAGCAGGCAGAAACTATCAGAGATGAAGCTTTGGATAATCCCATGTTCAGGGGTTCAATGGTTTCTGAAGACGGGAAAGCTTTGTGCTTATACATTCCCATCGAGAAAAAGAATATGAGTTACCGCATTTCCCGGGAAATAAGAAAAATAATCGCCAGCCAGAACAGCAACGATTCTGAAAAATATTATATTACCGGCTTGCCTGTAGCTGAGGATACTTTTGGTTTTGAAATGTTTAAACAGATGGCTGTATCAGCTCCTTTGGCCGGATTGATAATTTTTCTTTTAATGCTTTGGTTTTTCAGAAAGGTTAAGATGATAATCCCTCCGATGCTACTGGCTGTAGCCACGATTATTATGACAATGGGGCTTCTGATAGGATTAGGCTTTCCGGTGCACATTATGAGCTCTATGATACCCATATTCCTTATGCCGATAGCTGTTCTTGACTCAGTACATATCCTAAGCGAGTTTTTTGATAAATACCGCAGATTTAAAGATAAGAAAACTGCTATATTGCATGTTATGCAAGAGCTTTTCACTCCTATGCTTTTTACTTCTTTGACTTCTGCAGTAGGTTTTTTTTCTTTATCTTTTTCACCGATACCGCCGGTCCAGACTTTCGGGGTATTTGTATCTATCGGGATAATGCTTGCCTGGGTGCTAACAATAACTTTTAT
>JAFGHG010000142.1 GCA_016939345.1 Candidatus Omnitrophota bacterium | reverse complement strand
TTATTACAGGGGCAGTGATCTTTTTTTCATTCCTTAACCATTCCAAAACCTGCCAGCCGCCCATATTGGGCATGACTAAATCCAAAATTATCAGATCAAAATTTTCTTTCTCCAAAATTGCTTTTGCCTGCAGTCCGTCATATGCACAAGCAACCTCAAAACCATGTTTATTCAGCCCTCTTTGTAAAAAAACCAAGGTATCTTTTTCGTCATCTGCTATAAGTATTTTTTTCATTTAAAATCTTCCTTTCAAAATTAAAAATTAACCGCCCATTATATCGGATAACTGCTTATAATAATCCCTTAGAATATCAAATGATTTTTTCATCAATATTGTTGCTAGTATGCTCAAAAAAATTACAATTATACTGATTATAATTTTTACATTTCGGCTATATTTGGGATGAAACCAGACTAAAGGCAAAGCAAAGGGACCGATGCACAAAAAAGCTACAACAATAATATATGTTCTATAAAACCATTTTTCCGGACTCTTTTTACTTATAAATTCGCCGCAAAACCTGCACTTAACAGCCTTTTCCTGTATTTCTTCGGCGCAAAATGGACATTTTTTCATATCTACCCCAAACCTAGCAGTTAAATACTATCATTATAACCAGGCTGATACAAGAGTCAACCGGCAAAATATCCCTATTCTTTTTTGCGGCTATTTAGCTTATGCAATCTATAAAAAAATAAGCCTAAAGCCAATAAAAAACCGATAACAAAAGCTCTAAGGGGGATAAGAATCTTTTCTCTGAAAGGTATTGGCAACGACAATATAACAATAGCTATAATAATCAGGAAAACAATCGATATTCTCGGGTATTGCCTTATGAAGCTAAAGACCCCTGATTTTAAGGCTCGTTTTTTACATTCTTGATAAAAATCAGGTTTTGGTCCATTTGGCGGGCTTTCCTGCCAGTAACTTCCAGCCATGTTATTTTTCTATTTCCTTTTCTTTATCTACGAAGGACTTGTATTTTCCGAATTCTTCTACTTTTATCAGGCTCTTGTCGCGGTCATAGACGCTTACCACTAAAGTCTTAGCCGGAACTGTGGCATCTTCAGGCAGCTTAGGAAGCTGATGTATCTTTATATAAGTTTTTTCTTGCTCATCCAAAGGCATAATAAGTGTTGAAACCTCCTCATAGATCTTGCCCTCGTTTTCAGGAACATCCTTGCTGAACTCATAGCGTATTTTGATCTGGCTGCTGTCATAGCCTATATACCTTAGTTTAAGCCAATAGTAGCCGTAGGATTCGTCATTGATTGCAAGTTTAGTCCTGTAGATAATATCACCTATCATCAAGGGCCGCTGGCTGTTTACGAATTCGTTAACCTTTGTAATATTATCGACAAAGAGATTGCCAGACATGTTCTCCGAGAAAAGTGATATTGATACAAAAAGAATAAAGCAAAAACCAATTAATAACATCTTTTTCATTTACTGCCTCCTGCTACAACTGATCGAGTTTGTATCCTTTCTCCCTTAAAAGTGATATTATCCCATCTTTGCCGACCAGATGCCCGGCCCCGACAATGACAAAGTAAATATTATTAGTTTTAAAATAAGTGTCTATTTTTTCTGCCATCTCAATATTTCGCTTGGTATATAACCTATCAAAAACCGGTTTTGTTTCCGGGTATTCATTCGCGCACCGGAATATCATATCTTCCAGAGTCTTGGCATCTCCGCTCTTGTAAGCCCTGAGCATCTTATTAAGCTTTTCTTCCAAGGTATCGATATCTTTTAAAGTAGAAAAAAGAAGCAATTCTTGTTGCCTGTCAGTCATACCGGTAAAGATATCCAATTGATAATCAACAGTCTCAAGAGCCAGGACTTCTTTTTTACCTCTGGCTTTAGCTAAAAAATGCAAATCTATTCCTTTCTCCGCTGTTAAACCCCGGTTAGCCAGCTCAACCTGCAACAGGAACACCGACAAAAACCAGGGCTTAAAAGAAGAAAAAGCATTAACATTGCTGCCTAGTTTTTTAAATCTTTCTCCGGCCAGCTCATAAACCTCTCGCGATGTATGATTTGCAAAAGAATCTCCGTCAGTATAAAGACCGGCTTGCATGAATTTATTGCCAGCATGAAATTGGTCCAGGTTGTTAAAATTTATCTCAACAACCAGTTTATCTGCCTCATCAAAAGCCTTTTCGATCCTTGAATCAAGAGGATAAAGATCGTCATTTGCCAAATGTATTGAACCCAAAATATATACCTTTGCCTGGCCTGATTCTGCCTTCCAGAAAAAGTTTTTATCTTGTTCCTGGGCAAAAACAGCTAAAGATAAGATTAGCCCAAAAGAAACAAAAATTAATATTTGTCGAAGGATTTTTTTCATCTCTTTTCCTTGAGCAAAGTCAATACCTCATCTATCTGACTTGAAATCTTGCGTAAAATATCTATCTGCTCTCTCTGGGCCTGTTCCTGTTTTTCCTGGATCTGTTTTGCCTGTGATGCTACTTTGGATAAATCGCCTAACTTGCTAAAATCAAACATTTGCCTCCTCCTTGTATCTACTTAAACCTGTGGATGTTTCTCTTGTATTGCAGATAACTTCTCTGTATTTCCTTTAAAGAATCAGAACCAAACTTTTCTAAAAAGCTGTCAAAAACAGAAATGGCTGCCATGCTTTCAGATATCGGACCCAAGGCTGCGATTGCGCAGGTATCCGAACGCACCGAAGGAGCCTTGGCTTTACGTTTTGTAACCATGTTTACTGATTCCAGCGGCTTAGTCAAGGTGGCTATCGGCTTCATGGCTAATCGCAAAACAACCGGCTCTCCAGTAGAAAGACCTCCTTCAATACCGCCGGAATTATTGGTCTTTCTGTAAAAGCCTTTTGATGAAGAATAATATATCGCATCGTGTGATTTGGAGCCTCTTTGCTTTGCATAATCAAAACCAAGACCAACCTCAACTCCTTTTACAGCCGGTATGCTCATAAGGCCAGAAGCAAGCTTTGCATCAAGCCTTCTGTCAAAATGCATCATATTTCCTATCCCGGCCACCAGACCGTCTATCCAGAGCTCTACTATCCCTCCAAGAGTATCATGGGAATCTGCACATTCATTAATCAAATCAATCATCTTTTCCTCTGCCAGCGGATCAATGCAGTTAAGTTTTGATTTCTTCGTCTTTGAAAGTATTTCAGCTGTATTCTTAGGCTTACAGCCTGAATAAACCTGTCCTACGCTTACAGTAAAACTGGCAAACGAGATGCCAAAGTTTGACAGGAACTGTTTGCATACAGAACCGCAGGCGACCCTGGCTACGGTTTCACGGGCCGAAGCCCTTTCAAGTATGTTTCTTATATCTTTTTCCTGATATTTTAAAGACCCTGAAAGGTCAGCATGTGCTGGCCTGGGTACATTTAAACTTTTAAGAAGGTCTTTTTTTTGGGAAAATATCTGGTTATCTTTATTTGCGATAAGCAAGGCTATGGGGCTGCCAAGGCTGAACTTATTGCGCAAACCGGCAATAATTTTAGCTTGATCCTGTTCTAGGGCCATACGCTTACCCCTGCCAGCACCGTGCATTCTCCTTAAAAGATCTTTATTTATAATGCTTTCCTCCAGCCTTACGCCTTTAGGAAATCCTTCAATAATAGCTATGTTACAGGCCCCGTGGGATTCGCCAGCAGTTAATATCCGCATAATTACTACTCCTTCTTAATACTTCTATAAGATATCACTATGATAAATTCGAATTTCTAATTTCGAAATTCGAAACAAATCCTAATGACAAAAATACTGTATTTAATCAGAATATTAATCTCAGTATTCTATCTCCCCAGAAAAAAGTGACCAGAGTTGCGGCTGACAAGTAGGGCAAATAAGGTATTAGATGAGACCTTTTAAAAATCAAGGCAATAATTGAATAGATTATCGCAAAAAAAGGAGCCAGGAAGAAAACCATTATAACTGCCTTAAAACCCATAAATACTCCTACCATACCCATAAAATCAACATCACCAAGCCCCATAGACTCTTTCTCTCCTTCAATGGAATCTTTCTTGCGCAAAGACAGGTACAAACCAATCAACACATCTCCGAATAATTTAAAAAGATAAGTAAATCCGAGGCCGAAAAGCAAACCCAATGTCGAGTTTAAGAAAGCTGTGGGCGGATTGTTGATCTCCTGGGCTCGTGAGCCTGCGAATACCTTCATAAAATCTATAATTATATTAATAAAATTTCCACTTTGGAAAAATGCGAATAAAAGACCTACGGCGATACCGAAAACGCATAAATAAGCCGGTATAGCATGGTAATCAATGTCAATAAATGAGACCACTATAAGCAGGCAGAAGAAAAAAGAAAATTCAAAAAACAATATAGACCAGCTGAAATTTATATAAAGAAATCCAAGGATAACACTGGTTAAAATCTCTATCACAGGGTATCTCAAGGATATTTTCTCCTGGCAATTTCTGCATTTAGCCTTTAATAAAATATAACTTAAAACCGGTATATTATCGTACCACTTTATGGGCTTTTTGCACTTTGGACAGAATGAACGGGGTTTTACAATCGATTGCTCTTTAGGAAGCCGGAAGATGCAGACATTCAAAAAACTTCCGATCATTGCTCCAAGAATAAAAACCAAAACCTTATCAAAGGGCATCAGCATATCAAGCATTTTTACTCCTTATCTTATCTTTTAAAGCCTTTTTCATCATCTCTACCACACCTTCGGGTATTTCCCGGTCCAGCCAGTAGCTCAAAGCTTTAACGCCTTGATGCAAAAGCATGCTCAAGCCGTCCTCAGCCTGTATCCCTAAGGATTCTGCATCTTTTATTAATTGGGTCTGCCGGTTATAAACAAGGTCATATACCCTTAAATCCTTATGAAGGAGGCTTTTATTTATAGGTGAACTATCAGCTTCATTCATTCCCAGAGAAGAAGCATTTACCAGAAGACTGCATTGATTTATCAGCGGGGGTATATCTTCTTTTTTAATGAATTGAAGCTTTTCTGATGCTTTGGGAAAGTTTGCAAAGTGCTTGCTTGCAGAGGCAGCGACTTGGGGATTGATCTCAAAAACATATATAGCCTCAGCCAGATCATCATCGTCTAAACTTAAACCTGAAATAACTGCCCGTCCCGCACCACCACAGCCGATGACTAAAACTTTTAACTTATTTTGCCCTTTAAGTTTTAAATCTTTCTTTATTGCCTGCATAAATCCTAGGGCGTCGGTGTTAAACCAGTTAAAACCCTTGCCGCTGCGTAAAACAGTATTAATGGCTCCGACTAAAAGGCTGTGGTTTGCTTCAGGGCTTTGGGAATTTTGAAAGTTAGCTTCAAGAATTTCTTTAGCTTTAACCTTGTAAGGAATGGTCACATTGAAACCCTTAAGGTCACGGGAAACCAAATCTTCTCCCTCCAGGCTTTTAAAAGCAAACAGGGGATTAAGTAAGAACTCTTTTAGCTGGCCAGGCTCAACATCAATAAGTAAATATTTTGCCTTAATGCCCATCTCCTTAAAAGCGGCATTATGCATCAGAGGAGAAAGAGAGTGTTTTGTGGGATGCCCTATCAAACCATATAAATGCAAATCTTTATTAATCTTCACCAAGCACTATCTCCCAAAAATAAAACCAGTGGTCCTGCCTGAAATAAGAAAATGGCTTGGGATAACGATATATCAGGTAAGCTTCTATTTCTTCTTTAGGCCTTTGTTTTTTTGTCGCAAAAGTCCCGCTATTGTCCTTGACCGGACTATATATAAAATCCCAGAAATCTGCCCAGGCTTTTTCGCTAAAACCTTCAAAGACATCGGGAACATAGATCCTGAGCATTTCTTCTTTTTTGATAAAAGTCAGTGGCCTTTTGCGTTCCGGATTCAATTCCATCTGAATGGTGTTTTTCCGGGCTTGAATAAAATCATCAGCGGTCTTTTTTACCTTCTTGGCACTACCCTGCCAAGAATAGTAAGTGCTGCTATCCTTGAACTTTACCACACCCCAGATCATAAGGCCCAGGATAAGAAGAGCTATTAAATTGATAATGTATTTCATCCAGCTATGTAAAAATACTCTAATTAATGCAGAACAGCATCTAAAGTATTTTGTTTATGGCATCCAAATAAGCTTTTGCTGAAGCTTCAAGTATGTCGGTGCTTGCGCCTCTACCGGCCATAGAAACGCCCTTGAGCTTAATCTGCACTTGCACCATACCCTGGGCATCCTTTCCCTTTGTTACGGCATCCAGTTTGTAATTAAGCAGTTTAGGCCTTAAATTGGTTATCTTATCTATAGCCTTATAACAGGCGTCTACCGGGCCATCACCGCTGGAACTGGCTTGAGAGATTTTTCGTTTATGCTTTATTTGTACCGTTGCTTCAGGGACTATGTCTGTTCCGGTAACTGCCCTTATGGAAACAAGTTCAAAGGTTTTCTTTCTTGTGCGGGTCTCTTCTTCCGCCAAAGCTATCAAATCATCGTCAAAAATATCTTTCTTTTTATCAGCAAGCTCTTTAAACCTTTTAAAAATATCGTTTATCCCCTGCTCGTTAAGCCGAAATCCCAGCTCCTTAAGCCTTTTAGCAAGGGCATGCCTGCCTGAATGCTTTCCGAGGATCAGCTGGGTCCGGGCAATGCCTACATCGCGGGGGTTCATTATTTCGTAGGTTATGCGTTTTTTTAGTATGGCATCCTGATGAATCCCCGATTCATGAGCAAAGGCATTCGCTCCGACAATAGCTTTGTTCGGCGGCACGACAAAACCGGTCAATTTGCTTACAAGATGAGATGCCCGGTAAATTTCTTTTGTGTTTATTTGAGTATAAAAATCCTTAAACACATCTTTTCTTACCTTCAAAGCCATGACCAGCTCTTCCAAAGAAGCGTTTCCTGCCCTTTCTCCGATACCGTTTATAGTGCAGTGGACTTGCCTTACCCCGGCCAAAACTCCTGAAAGAGAATTGGCTGTTGCCAAACCAAGATCATTATGACAATGTATAGCAATAACAGCCTTGGCTATATTTGGTACATTATTACCTATGTCGCTGATCAGGGAAAAAATCTCCTGGGGATAGCTGTACCCCACAGTATCGGGAATGTTTATAGTCTTTGCTCCCTCATTTACAGCGGTCTCAATTACCTTGTAAAGAAAATCTCTGTCTGACCTGGTGGCATCTTCAGGAGAAAACTCTACATCATCGCAGTATTTCCTGGCTAGCCTAGCAGACTTTCTTGCCAGCTCGATTATCTCGCTTTCAGCCTTTTTAAACTTATACTTAAGGTGTATCTTGGAAGTAGCAAGAAAAATATGTATACGGGGTTTTTTGGCTTTTTTCAATGAATCTCTTGCGGCTTCGATGTCTTTCTTTATGCATCGAGCCAAACCGCAGACTCCGCTTTTCTTTATGCTCGCGGCGACCAAATCCACAGCCTTAAAATCATCAGGACTGGCAATAGGAAAGCCGGCTTCAATTATGTCCACTCCCAGGTTCTCAAGGGCAAAAGCAATTTCAAGCTTCTGTCCTGAGCTGAGAGCTGCACCAGGAGCCTGTTCGCCATCGCGAAGTGTCGTATCAAAAATAAATATTTTTCTCATCTAAACACCTATAAGCCCTCTATACCAATATAAAACAGCCCGCTGCCTGTGCCATCTGCTGTAATGTCATTGGCCTGGGCAATAATACTTATATCATCCAGAATATCGATTATGTCATCGATATCATTGGTAGTAACTTTACCCTGGCTAAATAAAGCAACGCTCGGCTTGGCAAAATTTACGATTTTTGTCTGAGCAATAGCATCTATTAAATCAGCAAACTTAACTATCAAAGTGGCAGCACTTCCTTTTAAAATCTTATTTGGATCAAAAGAAAAATCAAGGTTGTTTTCCAGGCTGTTAGAGCTTTGTTTTGAAGTATCGATTATTTTTTTAGCATGGTCCGTGGTAGAAGAGATTATACACTTATCATTAAGAACAAAACAGACCGGATGAAACGGCAACTCTTTTATCGAAATAACACTTAAATTAACTCCAGCATAACTATCTTCAGCTATGCTTAAAAATGGTTCTGACTCCGGCTGAGATGGACTTAATTGGGTAACCTTTTCAATTATCAAACTCTTGAGTTTCTCGGCCGAAGACTGGTCTTTTGTTTCGAACAAAAGGCTAAGCGTAGGCATGGGCGTGGGAAAAAGCTGCATGGGATTTATCTGCCCGCTTTTAGGAGCAAGAGAAACTTCTTCTAAATCGGAGATTACAAAGCTGAAATCATTACCAAGCAAAGGCATAACATCCTTCTCAATGCTTAAACCTAAATAGGTTTCCAAACTTTTTATGGTTTTAGAAAAAGACGGCTGTTTATCTGCTGCATACATGCTATCTCCCATAGCGCTTTGTTTAATTTCCTCTGAAGACATCATCAATTTGCTGAAATAGTTCCAGTAGCCGGAGATATTGCCCGAACAGCCAAAATAAACAAAAAACTGAGGAGGAATCACTGCGGTCAGGTCATTCTTGCTTCCTTTGGAAGAAGATATCTCTAAAAGGCCATGATCGTCTTTACTTTTATCATAAAGCTGATAGCTTTCGCCTACAAAACCAGATTTGCTGCTATCATATCCGAGATAGGAAATAATGCCGGCAGAAACATCTATGAAACTCTCAATAAAATCCCTCATCTTTTCATTCTGAGCCTGATCAATAAACATATCATCTACCTGGGCGAGAAATTTTTCAGTATAGCGCTTATAATTGATAAAAGTCCAGAAAAACGAATCTTTCTTTTTGTCGGCATATTTGCCTGATATTTTTTTATATACCTCATCATTGAGCAAAGAATCAGTACTGCTTTTATTAAACAGGTCTATTGATTGCTTTAACAGCTCATCAGTATTAGAGCTGACTAAAATATCTCCTAAAACAGCATAGCTTATTTTTAGATCAGGAAAGGGAAACTTGCTTTTGTCTAAAGGAATTTGATAATGGGTTATCTTTATGCCTTTATAAGTAGAATAAGAGACATCTTCCTTCTCATTTAGTAAAAGATAAAGATCTCCGATTGTCTTTTTTATATTTTTCTTTGTATCCATACGCACTAATAACATAAATTTTCCAGGCTCGATCATAGGCTCTA
Organism: Candidatus Omnitrophota bacterium; assembly: GCA_016939345.1. GTDB lineage: Bacteria > Omnitrophota > Gorgyraeia > Duberdicusellales > 4484-171 > JAFGHG01. The sequence continues at coordinate 29,964 of JAFGHG010000142.1, read as the reverse complement.
TTCCGCCTGAAGGCGCGACAATTCCCGGAGAAAATACTGCCAGAGCTGAATCGCTGTTGTAAACTTGAGAAAGATTTTTATAAAGCTTTTCTTTCTTGTCAATGGAAGGCTGTAAATACTCCTGGTAAAAAGAAAGGTTGCTAATCTTTAAGAAAAAATCGGAGTTACAAAAATCCTCTATTTTTTGGCCAAGCTGATAAGAATAAATGTAATAAATTGCTTCGGAAGGCACTAAAGATTCGATATCGCCGATCTTGCCCGGCTTGATAAAGGTCTGCACAGCAAAAAATATTCCGGCTGCCACCACAATACCAATCAAAACAATGATTACAGGTCTCTTCATCTTAAACCCTCCTTTAATGAGCAGGCGATTCAGGCAAAGAAGTGAACCTAAATCGCAGCCTTTGGCACATCATGCGTCAAGGTTAAATTTCGTCTAAATGTTTTTTCTTCGCCTTCGGCTTGAAAAAAATAAGACTCATTTGATCCAAGACATCATCTTGCGTAAAGACGCGCCTACTTTTTCTATTATATGATCTTCTTCTATCTTCCGTTTAGCCTTAAAAACCGGAGCTCCAGCCTGGGTCTCTAGTATCCATTCCCGGGCAAATTCTCCCGACTGGATTTCAGAAAGAATTTTTTTCATCTCCTTTTTGGTCTCCCCGGTGACTATCCTCGGGCCGCGGGTAAGATCTCCGTATTCTGCTGTATCAGATACAACATAACGCATACCGCCTATACCCTTTGAATAAATAAGGTCAGTTATAAGTTTTACCTCGTGCAGGCATTCAAAATAAGCTACTTCCGGCTGATAACCTGCTTCAACAAGGGTCTCAAAACCTTTCTGAATAAGCTTGGTAAGGCCTCCGCAAAGAACAACCTGCTCTCCGAAAAGGTCTGTTTCAGTCTCTTCAGAAAATGTAGTTTCAATAACTCCTGCACGGGAACCGCCAAGCGCCCTGGCATAAGCAAGGGCGATTTTTCTAGCGTTCTTTGAAGGGTTTTGATAAACAGCAAAAAGGCAGGGCACTCCCTTCTTCTGCTCATACATATCTCTTACCAGTGATCCCGGCCCTTTAGGAGCGACCATATAAACATCAACGTCAGGCGGCGGCAGTATCTGATGAAAATGGATATTGAATCCGTGAGAGAATCCAAGGGCTTTACCCTTCTTTAAAAAAGGGGCAATATCCTTTTTATATACCTGTGCCTGTATGGTATCCGGAGTGAGAATATGGATAATATCAGCCTTTTTTGATGCCTCGGCAGCTGTCAAAGGCTGGAAGCCGTCTTTTATGGCCTGTTTATAATTATTTGTGCCGGGCAGCTCAGATATAAGAACTTTGACCTTAGAATCTTTAAGGTTAAGCGCCTGCGCCCTTCCCTGGGCGCCGTAACCTATAATAGCAACTGTCTTTTTCTTTAAAACATCCATGCTTATATCTTTATCATAATAAACCTTTGCCATCTTCTACCTCCTCAATGAGACTTTCCCCTGACATTTGAATTAACTCAATGTCAAGGGATTATTCGAATTGAGCCCCGTTAAGCGAGCTACATGCTAGCTTTTTACGGGGCCCATTCAATATTATTGATGTTCGTTTATTTCCCGATTGCGATTCTGCCAGTTCTTACAAGCTCCTTGATGCCTATGGAATTCAGCTCCTTAAGAATCTCCTCTTCCTGATGCCGGTCAGAGCAGATTTCCAAAATATAAAAATCCTTTTTTTGTTCTACCAGCTTGATTGGATATTTTTTTATTAATTTTTCGACCAAACCCTCTTTACCTTTTTTCTTCTGGACCTTAGCCAAAATAAGATCTCTGTCGATGTATTCTCTTCTGGTAAAATCAACTACTGTGATTACATCGATCAGTTTATGAAGCTGCTTTTTTATTTGTTCCAGTATCCTTTCATCTTCGGCATTAACAACAATGGTCATGCAAGATACCTGGGGATCCTGGGTCTCTCCAACTGCTAAAGAATCGATGTTATAGCCTCTGGCACTGAATAAAGAGGAAACCCTGGCTAGAACACCGAACCTGTTCTCAACTAAAGCCTGGATCGTATGTTTCATTATCTACTCCTGTCTATGTTCTTCGTAAAGCTCATTGTCAATCTGACGCCTGTCAACTACATTGAAACGCCTGTCTCTTTTACCCTGCCTTCTGTCTTCTCTTCTTCTTCTTTCATCTTTTTCATATTGGCGGAATTCAGATTCCCGTCTTCTATCATACATCCTTTGCCGGCGGTCTTTGACTCTCTGGCGCCTATCCTGTATTCGCTTTCTTTTGTTGACCATAGCAAAATCAAGCCATTCCGCCGATCATCCTGTTAATGGCTTCTCCTGCCGGAACCATAGGAAATACATTCTCCTCAGGTTCAATAGTAAATTCAGCAACTACAGCCCCTTTGTAAGAAAGTATGTCCTTAACTGATTTTCTGACATCAGCAGGGTTTTTTACTCTAAGACCCTTGATGCCGTAACCTGATGCTACTTTTACAAAATCAGGATTCTTAAGCGGAGTGCCTGAATAACGGCGTTGATAAAATAACTCCTGCCACTGCCTTACCATGCCTAAATAATTATTGTTAAGGATTATAACCTTAACGCCAATATTGTAAGTGCTCAGGGTTGCCAGCTCCTGGATGTTCATCTGAAACGAACCATCACCGGCTATAACTATGACCTCTTTTTTGGGATTAGCCACTTTAGCTCCTATTGCCGCGGGAAAACCATAGCCCATAGTCCCCAGGCCGCCGCTGGATAAAAATTGGCGCGGGTAATTATACTTATAAAACTGGGCTGCCCACATCTGGTTTTGACCTACTTCTGTGCTGACGATCGCCTTTCCCTTAGTCTGACGGTAAAGCTCCTCTATTACATGCTGGGGCTTTATCTTTCCTGTTTCGTCTTTTTTATAAGTCAGAGGATGCTTCTTTTTCCACTCTTTTATCTTCTTGTGCCAGCTGCTGGTATCGCTAAGCTTATCTTCTTGCAGTTCCTCAATAAGCTGACCAATGATATTTTTAGCATCTCCGACAATAGGAACATCGACCTTGATGTTTTTACTGATCGATGTGGGGTCTATATCTATATGGATTATTTTTGCTTCTGGAGCAAAGGCCTCGATTTTTCCGGTAATCCTGTCGTCGAAACGACAGCCAGCTGATATAATCAGATCTGACTCAGTAATCGCCATGTTAGCATAAACAGTGCCGTGCATGCCCGGCATCCCTAAAGAAAGATCGTGTGTAGAAGGAAACCCTCCCATGCCTAAAAGCGTCATGCTTACAGGTGAATTTATTTTCTCGGCAAAACGCAGTATCTCCCCATGGGCTCCGGAAGAAATTATACCTCCTCCAGAAAGTATAACCGGCCGCTTGGCTTTATAAATAAGCCTGCAGGCTTTTTTTATCTGTCCGGGGTGGCCGAAAAGAGTCGGGGAGTATGTCCTGACCTCAATCCTCTCAGGATAGCTGAACTCAGCTTCCTGCAGTTGAACATCAACCGGCAAATCAATGACAACCGGGCCAGGCCTTCCCGAGGCAGCTATATGAAAAGCCTCCTTTACAGTATAAGCCAGATCTTTAACATCCTTTACCAAGTAGTTATACTTGGTGATAGAACGGGTTATTCCAGTAACATCTGCTTCCTGAAAAGCGTCATTTCCAATCAAAGTAGTCTTTACCTGACCGGTAATAGCAATTATAGGTATTGAATCCATATAAGCTGTAGCCAAGCCTGTAGTCAGGTTTGTTGCGCCCGGACCGGAAGTAGCAACACAAACTCCTACTTTGCCGGTAGAGCGGGCATAACCGTCTGCGGCGTGAGCAGCAGCCTGTTCATGCCTGGGTAAATAAAATTTTATCGGGGCATCATAAAGATAATCAAAAAAAGGTATGACCGAACCTCCGGGGTAGCCGAAGATAACTTCAACCTTCTCCTTTAATAAACTTTCAATCAATATTTTCGCGCCTTTCATCTTCATTGCATTATCCTTTTTTTATCTTGAATTTGTTTTATTTTTTTGCAAAAAAGTTAAAAATAGAGTTGGCATAGTAAATCCGCTCAGGGAGCGGACCACAAATAAGCCTGCCTTAAAACTGCCTAAATTGGATAGAATTATGCTAAAAAAGCTCATTCGCTTTAAATATTTAAGAGGTCATAGGCCTAAAATAATCGTTTCTAATTATATCACTGCCCCCTAAAAAGACAAATAAAATATAAATATAAGGTTATTTTTATACTATTTGGACGAGTTAGGGGGGGATCGCCGGCTTACTTATAGAAATCTTTTAGCAGCTTATACTCAACAGAGTCTACCAAGGCTTCCCAGGAAGCTTCGATGATGTTCTCGGAAACGCCGATAGTCGACCAATTTTCATCTTTATCCTGGGACTGGATAAGAACTCTTACTTTGGCAGCTGTTCCGGCTTTCTCATCAAGCACCCGGACTTTAAAATCAGTAAGGTGCATTTCTGAGAGTTTAGGATAGTATTTTAGAAGGGCTTTTCGCAAAGCGCCATCCAAAGCATTAACCGGTCCATCGCCTTCTGAGGCCGTATGTTCCAGTTTACCGTTAATCCTCATCTTGATAGTTGCTTCTGAAATAAGGCGGTTATCATCACGCCTTTCGATTATGACCCTAAAACCCAAAAGGTCAAAGAATCTTTTATATCTTCTAAATTCCTTTTGAAGCAAGAGTTTAAATGAGCCCTCGGCAGCTTCGAACTGATAACCCTGGCTTTCCAGCTTTTGTAGCAACTTATATATCTTTTTAGCTTTTTTGGACTTTTTATCAAGATCAAATTCCAATTCTTTTGCTTTTACCACTAAGGTTGTTTTCCCGGCAAGTTCGGAAACTACAAAGCGGGTGGTGTTGCCGACAAGAACCGGGTTTATGTGCTCATAGGCCTGGCGGTTCTTAGTGACTGCATCGATATGTATACCTCCTTTGTGGGCAAAAGCGCTTCTGCCTACAAAAGGATGATTATCCTTATTGGCCATATTGCTCAGCTCGCTGACATAGTTTGATAAGTGGGTCAATTCGCTGATCTTGGCCGGAGTAACCACTTTTTCATTCATCTTGACCTGCAATACTGCAATAATAGTAACCAAATCAGCGTTGCCGCAGCGTTCGCCGTAACCATTAATAGTACCCTGAATATGACAGCAACCCGAACCAACAGTAATAACGGAATTTGCCACTGCCATACCCAAATCATTATGGCAATGGATGCCAAAATCTTTTATTCCAAGCTCTTTTTTAACTGCCTCGGTTATTGCTTTGATTTCCCAGGGCAGGCTTCCGCCATTGGTGTCACAAAGCACAGGCAATTCAGCACCGGACTCAACCGCAGCCCTCAAGCTCAAAAGAGCATACTCCGGGTTAGCCTTATAGCCGTCAAAAAAATGCTCGGCATCATAAAAGACCCTTTTTCCTTTTTTAACAAGAAACTTAATGCTCTCAGAAATAATCTTTAAGTTATCCTCAAGTTTTATCTTTAAGACCTCTCTGACATGAAGATCCCAGGTTTTACCGAAAATAGTTACATATTCGGTATCAGCCTTTATCAAAGCCAGGAGATTCTTATCTTTGGAGGCAGGGTTAGAAGGATGAGCAGTTGAGCCAAAAGGCGTAATTTTAGAATGCTTTAAGGGATTCTTCTTAAAGTAATTGAACAGCTCAGTATCCTTGGGGTTTGAAAACGGCCATCCACCTTCTATGAAATCAATACCGAAAGAATCCAGTTGCTTGGCAATATTGATCTTATCCATAAGAGAATAAGAAATGCCTTCTGTCTGGGAACCGTCTCTTAAGGTTGTATCATAAATTTGCATTTTCTTGGTCACAATCAACTCCTTATTATGTTATAAAATTTACCACTTTTGAATCTGGTGTTTCGTAATAAAATCACTAGATACAATTCACTAATCTTGTGTCTACGTTTTTATTTTATCTAATTTAAAACCTTTGTGAAGAACTTTTACTGCTTTTTTACCTGCATCTTTTTTTACAACACAGGAGATGCTTATCTCTGAAGTCGAGATCATATCGATGTTTATCCTGTTTTTAGCGAGCAAGGAAAAACATTTTGCTGCAACTCCTGAGTGGGATTTCATGCCTACACCCACTATCGATACTTTAGCTATTGTTTCATCACTGGTAACTGCGCCGGCCTTTATCGACCTTGACATCTGTCGGGATATCTTTATGGCTTTCTTTAAATCCTTCTTGGGGACTGTAAAAGAGATGTCGGTGTATCTCTTATGGCTGACGTTCTGGACAATCATGTCTACATTAACAGATTTTCTGGCCAGAATAGTAAATATGCTGGCAGCTATACCCGGTTTGTCGGGAACTTCAGATAGGGTTATCTTTGCCTCGCTATCAGCTAAAGTCACTCCTCTTACAACCGGCTCCTCGATAACTGGCGGCTTCTCCATAATTATTGTTCCCTCCTTTTTGGAAAAACTACCCCGGACATGCAAGGGTATGTTGAATTTCTTGGCAACCTCTACTGCACGGGTATGCATTACCTGAGCTCCTCGGGAAGCAAGCTCAAGCATCTCATCAAAAGTTATGTATTTTAATTTTCTTGCCCCAGGCTCAATCCTGGGATCAGTGGTATATATCCCGTCAACATCCGTATATATCTCGCAAACATCAGCATTAAGTGCTACGGCTAAAGCTACAGCGCTGAGATCAGAACCTCCTCTGCCCAGAGTAGTTATTTCAAGGGCAGTACTTAAGCCCTGGAATCCGGCAACTATAACTATTTTCCCTTTGGTTAATTCTCTCTTTATCCTATCAGTCTCTATCTTAAGTATTTTAGCCTGAGTATGGTCAGTATCTGTTATGATGCCGACTTGGGCTCCGGTAAAAGATATGGCCTTTACCCCTCTTTTGTGTATGGCCATAGCTAAAAGAGCACTTGATATCTGCTCTCCTGTTGACATAAGCATGTCCATTTCCCGCTCGGAAGGCAGGGGATTGATCTGTTTTGCCAGCTCAACCAGGTCATCAGTAGTATCGCCCATAGCTGAGATCACCACCACAACCCTGTTTCTTCTTTTAGCATAGGCTATCACCCTCTTAGCAGCCTTTTCTATCTTTTCAGGGTTGGCAACTGAGCTTCCGCCGTATTTTTGAACGATTAATTTATTTTTCCGTTTAATCTGCATCTTGTCATCTTCCTGAACTCAAAAAGGCCCCATACTCCAAGAACAATAAGTATAAACGAAACAACACAAAGAGTATAATCTTTTTTCTGAAAAAAATCCACTATTTTAAATCCCAGGGCGGTAATGGTAATGCCTATCATTATAATCGCCGGGATAAAGGCAAAAAGATACTTTTTCCCTTTGCAGAACAACCAGCCGCTGACAACTATCAAGGCTAAACCGGCAACCAGCTGGTTGGCTGCACCGAAGACCGGCCAAAGCACCTGCCATTTGTTCATCAAGGCCAAGTAGGCTCCTGCTGAAATAACCAAGGCAGTGGCCAGCCACTTGTTGTTAAACTTAAAAATCTCCTGAGTAAGAAGCCTGGTAATCCTGGTCGCCGAATCCAGCGTGGTCAGAATAAAAGCATTAAGTATTACTAAAGCTATGAATTTAGCATAATCACCTAAAAAATAACTGATCTTAGAAAAACCAAGGGCAAAGATCTCTGCCGGTTCGCTAACGCCTTTAGGAATTGTCTTTAATCCAAAGGCAACGGCAAACAGGACAATAACAGCCAATACTGCTTCAAGCAGCATTGCTCCAAAACCAACCCTCTTTGCGTTCCCTTCGTTGTTTAACTGCTTAGAAGTTGTTCCGCTGGCCACCAGAGAATGAAAACCGGAAATAGCACCACAGGCAACGGTTATAAACATCATAGGAAAAATAAACCCGACCTTGGAGCCGAAACTAATAACCTTGGCTCCCTCAAGAGAAAAGGGTCTGCTGAATATTCCGATAAAAGAAACAGCTATGCCAAAGAAAAGGAGAAAACTGCTAAGGTAGTCTCTAGGCTGAAGCAGGATATTTACCGGAATAACCGAAGCAAAAAAAGCATAAACCAACAGTATGGTTACCCAAACAAAATAAGGATCAACTCCTGAAAGCTTTATCGGCAATAATCCGCCAAGATATATCAGGGCTGCCAGAGATGCCAAACCGAATAAAGTCGAGATAAACAGATTTATTTTTAGCTTGTATATCAAAAAACCCACAAGCACAGCCACAGGTATCAGCCCCAAGGAAGATACTATCACCTCCGGCTGGGTTATAAAGCTCTTAGCGCAAATTGCCGCAAATATAGCCACGATGATGACCAATGCAAACCATAAATACAAAAGAAACAGTATGCTTGCTCTTTTTGATATGTATTTTGCGGCTACCTGGCCGATGCTTACGCCTTCTTCCTTTAAGGATACGACTAAGGAAGAAAAATCGTGAACTGCTCCCATAAAGATCGAACCGATTATTATCCAGACCAAAGTTCCAGCCCAGCCCCAAAGCATATAGGCTAAGACCGGGCCGATTATCGGTCCGGCTCCGGCAATGGAAGCAAAATGATGGCCGAATATTATCAGCCAATTTTTAGCCGGGACATAATCAACACCATCGTATTTAGTATAGGCTGGTGTCTTTTTTTGGGGGTCGATATCAAAAACAGCCGACACATAGTTCCCGTAAAAAACATATCCGGCCAATAATGCTAAGATTACAAAAATGAATAAGATTAGACTCATGATGTTGCTTTAGAAAATCTACTGATTAATTGTAATCAGGTTAGGGTTAAGGTCAAGTTGTGAGTTAGGTAGTTGGTAATGTGTAGTGGGTCATACTCACTACTACACCCAACTACTTAACACACTTCTTTACCCTAGCCTCACTACCTAAACTAAAAATATAACCAACAAGGATCAGTGGCTGAAGAAATACTTAAGCAAATCAGATCCTTTTTCAAAATACATAGAGCTGGTCTGGGCTTCTTTTTCGCTATAACCGCTATAATCACCCTTCTCTATGCCTGATCCGGAAATCAGAAAAGGAACTGGTTCGTCAGTATGAGTACGTATTGCTATCGGGGTAGGATGATCAGGTGTAATCAAAATCCTGTAATCTTTGCCTTCCAATTCTTTGACTATTGTCGATATAACAAACTTATCTATCCGCTCAAGACAGGCTATTTTCATCCTTAAATCCTGGTTATGACCGGCTTCATCAGTAGCTTCAATATGGATAAAAGCAAAATCATGTTCTTTAAGATATTCGAGAGCGGCCTGGGCTTTACCCAGATAATTAGTGTCATAATAACCGTTTGCTCCCGGAACTTCCAGCACATCCATACCGATTATCCTGCCTATACCTTTTATCAGGTCTACGGCTGAGATGACAGCTCCCTGCAGGCCGTACTTCTGTTTAAAAGTAGGCATGAGCGGCTTCTGGCCGCAGCCCCAAAGCCATATCATATTAGCCGGGCTTTCACCCAGATCTATTCTTACTTTATTTATCTCATGAGGCCTTAATATCTCTTTTGAGCGCTGCATAAGCTCTACAATCAGCTCTGCTGCCTCGCCTTTAGGAAGATATCTGCTTATATTCTGGCCCATGATGTCATGAGGAGCAAAATATTTCAATTTATCCAGGCCCAGATCCTTGCCTCCACGGACAATAAGCAGGTTGCGGTAGCTTGTGCCGAAGAAAAACTCCAGCTTTTCAGTCTTCAAGCTGGAATTAAGCTCTTCTATAAGTATCTTCGCTTCCTTATCAGTTATATGGCCGGCGCTGTAATCAAAAAGCTTATCTTCCAATTCAGTGACTAAATTGCAGCGAAAAGCTAAGTCGTTCTTGCCTAAGTCTATGCCTAAATTTGCAGCCTCCAGCGGACCCCTGCCGGTATAGTATTCTCCGGGATCATAGCCTAAAAGAGAAAGGTTGGCTATGTCGCTGGAAGGATTAAAACCTTGAGGTACTGTTGCTACCCTGCCAATAAGGCCTTTTTTAGCTAAAGAATCTATTGCAGGGATTTCTGCTGCCTCAAGAGGTGTCCTGCCTCCAAGTATCTCAAGCGGGTGGTCGCTTGCTCCGTCTAAAATTACAACTATATACTTCATAATTGTGGTTACTTTTAGGGATATGATATCTAATTTTTAATATTTTACAAGAAATTTTATCTTAGGTTATCAATGGGTTAGGTATTTTTCTATGCATTGCTCTAAGACTTCGTGAATTTCCCTTATCTTAAAACCGGATTTTTCCAGTTTGTTTACTGATAATATTAAATTGGTTCTTATTAAACCAAGCTCCGCGGCATTGGTTAATGAGTAATTAAAATCAGGAAAATACTTTTTATAAATGTCCAAAAGCTCAGAGTATCTTAAAGAACCCCTGTTTACCACATTATAGATACCCCAGGCGTCAATATTGATAAGGTACTTAAGGGCTTCTATAAAATCAGGAATATAGGTTAATGAATTCTGGCAGTCTAATATCTTTTCAAATGAGAGCAACTTGGTAAGGATGTTCTTGGGGTGGGGACGATTATCCAGGGGGATACGTATCCTTAAAATCAAAATATTCTTTTTATCAGCCAGGGCTGTCAAAGCTCTCTCGGAGTATATTTTTGTCCGGGAATAAAATAAATCAAAAAAGTCAGCCGGCTGGTCTTCGCTGATTGGCTTCTGATTCTGGTAATCGAAATGATATATGCATCCGCTGCTTATATGAACCAGCTTAATCTTATATCTGAAAGCTGCTTCTGCCAGCATGATAGGGACAAAAACATTCGCCGTTAAAGTCTTATCCCTGTCAGCTTCGCACTGGTCTACGTTTTCGCCGGTATGACCAACGCAGTTTATTATAACCCCGGGGCTATATTCATCTATCAAACCCACCAAATCCTTAAAAGAATTTATATTTTGAGAAGTTATATCACAGTTCAATTCCTCTTTGATCCTGGTTCCGATGAAGCCCTTGCCTAAAATAAGTATTTTATTATTCATATATCTAATTCTTTGGATTCTTAAACGAATGGACGGATATCACAGCACCAGCATTAAAAGCCCCTGCCTCCTAAAATGATAATAGACATTATAAACATAAATTTTATCAGCATCAAGGGCTTTGGTTTTAATTACCGAACAGGCGTTTAAAAAATCCGACAATTTTTTTCAGAAATATGGCGCCTGAAGGGAAATGATTAGATAAAAATTTCAAAATCAGCCCGTATATCCCAGTGATTAAAACAAATATCTTCCGGAGAAAGATTCCAGGCATCCTGGGCAAATGATAAAGCCTTTTTCGAAATCTGAATATTTTCTCTTTCAATTCAAAAAGTTCTCTAAAATTAGTGTATTTCAAGTTTCGGCTGAAAAGCCCGAAGATAAAAGAAAAAAAACTGGATTGAGCCTTCCTTAAAACAAAGGCCGGTATAGGGGCTTTGGCAATTTTATCAGCCAGTAAAAGAAGAGTAAAAATTTCGTATTCCCTTTTAATTGATTTAACGCAATAGAGAAAATCTTTCCAGGAAATATCGTTATGGTAATATCTCAATATTTCTTTTAACTCGCAAAAAAAGAATATGGCATAATAAAAGGCTTCCTTATGGTCAGCTTCTGATTCAATGCCCTTTCTTACAAAAGATTCATAGAAATCTTTTGAAAAGTTTAAACATGCCATTAACACACTGGCCTCGGCATTGGTGATTTTTACCTCTGAGCCATGCAAAGTTATTGGATGGGATGATCGGAATAACTTATCAAGAAAGGCTTTATTGTTTACTTTGGCAACATTCCAATGCAATTCTAAGCGGACCTGATCTTTAAAATAGACATAATGAAAGTGATGCCGGGAAAAAAACTCCTTGGTAAAACGCGTCTGGTGCTCTTTAGACAGCCTCTCATAACCTTCAACATAGCCTATATCCTGAAGAATTTTTTCAGCTTTAGCCAGGTCCTCATGCCTAACTAAAACATCTATATCGTCCATATACCTTAAACCTTTATCATCGCTATAGACCGTAAAAATCAAAGCAGCTCCCTTTATAAACAGCAGATCAATTCCTTCCTCTTTGAATTTTTTTCCTATCTCTGCCAGGGCCTGAATATTTTTTTTGTTTTTCTCCTGAAAATAAAGGTAATTGAATTTTGTTATCAATGATATGTCTCTGGGTACGGCAAGATCCAGGCCGAGCCTGTTTATGGTAAAAAAAATGTAAGGGGCTATCTTGTGGCCGTGCTGGGCAATGCCGGTCCAGTCGATTTCATTTTTTTTATCGCCTAACTCTCTAATAGCATCTCTAAGGCTGTCATCATTATCCGGCCTAATGAACTCTAAAAAAAATCTTTCTGTTATTGTAAGCCCAACCATAATTATAAGCTGTTATTTTAACTGTAAGAAATAATGTGTGGCAGTAACCAAAGGCATATTTAATTATACATCTGCTTTATAAAAATAACCAGCTTCAAGATAAATATGCCTTGCAAAAACAGCCGGGCAATTGTATTATCTTTAATTATGATCAAAGAAGGCGACCTGGTATTTATCTATAACGATGATAAGCATAATTTCCTGCTTAAAGCCTCAAAAAACACCATCCACACTGCAAAAGGCTTTTTTAAGCTCCAGGATGCGATAGGCAGGCAGTTTGGAGAAAAAATTACCACCAATCTAGGGACTGATTTTTACCTGCTCAGGCCTTACCTTTATGAGATGATCATGAAAGTAAGAAGGCAGACCCAGATACTCTACCCTAAAGATATCGGCATGATCCTGGTCAAATCCCAGATATTTCCCGGAGCAAAAGTCATTGAAAGCGGCATAGGAAGCGGAGCCCTGACAACTGCCCTGGCTAATTTCGTCAGGCCAGAAGGCAAGGTTCACAGTTATGAACGAAACGAAGAATTCCTAAAAAACGCCAAAAAAAACATTGAGAAAAACGGTCTGAGCCAATGGGTAGAATTTAATTTAATGGAGATTAGCGGTGAGTTTCCGCAAAAAGATGCTGACTTTGTGATGATCGATATAGGAAGCCAATGGGAGCTAATCGACGCTGCTTATAAATCTTTAAAAGGCGGCGCAAGACTGGCTACAATATGCCCGAGTTTTGAACAGCTTTCACGGACGGTTTTTTCTCTTGAAGAAAAAGGTTTTATAAATATCGAAAGCATGGAAGTTTTAGTGAGGAAGATCCTTGTTAGAAAAGGAAAAACCAGGCCTGAGCAAAGAATGCCCTCTCACACAGGCTGGCTGGTGTTTGCCACCAAAATCCTTTTATAAGACAAATAACCTGACCCAAAACTGATTCAAAAAAAATGGGTCAAAAGAGTTGTTTACCGCTAAAGTCCTTTGAGCGTACCTGTTTTAAAAACAGAGAATGAGTTAAAATGTTTTGTCTCAAAAGATAAGGGTAATCTAAAAACAGTCTTTCCCAAAAGTTATCCTTCTTCGGACCGCATATCCCCCGTTTAGAAACCTGAATAAAATCAACGATCTCTCTGGCAAAAGGTGAATTAATTTTTTTTATTTCCTCAAGGCTTTTATTAAGCGGCAGTTTGCTGCGGTAAAGAAGCTCAAAAGTTTTTTTTATCTCTATTCTATCTGACGCTGACATACCTGATCTTTTTAAGCCTACAGTATTCAAGCCCCAGACCCGGGAGTCTCCGACAACAAGCATAAATGGGGGTATATCCTGATTGACCCGAGAAAGCCCTCCTACCATGGCCAATCTTCCGATTCTGACGAACTGGTGGACCACGACATTGCCAGAAATAAAGGCTTTGTCGCCGACCTCGATGTGTCCGGCCAAAAGAGAGCCGTTACAAAGGATAACCCCGTTTGCTAGCCGGCAGTCATGGGCTACATGGGATAAAGCCATAAGAAAATTATCATCACCAAGGCAGGTCTCTTTATCGGGAGAGGTCGAAGAATGAATGGTAACGTATTCTCTGATGATATTGTTTTTGCCGATCATAACCCGGCCGTTGTTCTCTCTCAACCCCGACATCTGAGGCGTCTCTCCGATAATTGCTCCTTGACCTATAAGATTGTCATCTCCGATAGTCGTATTGCCTTTTATCCTGGCACCGGCAAGAACCTTAACCCTGTTGCCTAAAGAAACGCCTTCTTCAATAATAGCATAAGGACCTATGCTTATGTCTTCACCCAGCATTGCTCCTTTTTCTATGACAGCTGTTTGATGAATCATTTTTTTGTTTTACAGTTTATAAGTTGAAAGTTGAAACTAAAAAGTTATTAATATTATCATATTATATAGTTGATTTTTTTTACTTTCAATGATAATATATATCCGTGAATAAAGGGCCGGGGTCATTTTTTGACTACGTAGACGTAGATTCTAAACGCCTACAGGAAGCTTTTTTTTCAACTGCTTCCAGTAAAAAGACAGGTAAGAAAAAAATATTTTTTATTTTTATTCCTGTAGGCATAGCTATCATTATCTCTCTTTTCTTGCTTAACTTCGAACTTGTCTTCATACCTAAATCATCCCAAGAAGTATCAAGCCAGCATGATCTGATCGAGACAAACCAGTTTTCCTCTATAGTACCTATAAACCAGGACAAAGACCTCTTTAAAAAAACCAGCTCCTCCGTCTTTCTATTGATACCAGAGGCAGATAAAACAGGCGTGGCCTTTAACTTCAATAAAGAACAAAATCTTTATGCCAACAACCTTAATCTTTGGATAAAAAACGCAACAGAGCCTTTATCTATTGATGTAATCGTTAAAGATGCTAATTTCTTTTCGAACGTAAGGCTTCCGGTCCAGGTAAAAATCGACTCTCAAAATTCAGGATCATTCATAAAAATACCCCTTCCTCTGGATACTAACAAAATCAATAAGGTTAATTTATCCAGAATAAAACAGATCAAAGTATTTTTTTCCCGTCCGGACCCGGAAGCCGATGATATAAAAGTAATAACCAGTGACTGGCGGAAAAAATGGCTTATTATCAAAGACATAACTCTTTCGAAAAAGGAGGATATATGAATGTTATATCTGTCTTAAACCAAAAAGGCGGCTGCGGAAAGACCATAACCGCTGTTAATTTGTCTGCCGGCCTAAGTAAAAAAGGGCATAAAGTTCTTTTGATCGACCTTGACCCTCAAGGTCATGCAAGTTTTGCTCTGTCAGGTAATACCGAAGTCACTATAGCTGATATAGCTGAAAAAGTGGCCGTTAATGAGCCTTTCGAGCTCGATAAATGCACAACCGTTATAAATGACAATTTTTCGCTTATATCCTCTTCCATAGGACTTGCTTCTTTAGAACATAAATTATCCAATAATCCGGATAAATTAAAAATCATAGCCATGCTGGCAAGCAAATATTTAAAAGAATTCGAATACGTTGTGGTAGACTGTCCGCCTAATCTTGGGATATTAACTCTTAATTCCCTGGTCGCAAGCAACTATGCCCTTATACCTCTTATGGCCTGTGATTTTTCACTGCAGGGAATGGAAATACTAAAAAATATTATGATAATGGTTAAAGAGTTTAACGGTACTTCACCGACACCCTTTTTCCTGCTTAACCAAGTAGACAACCGCTCGACTTTTTCGCGCGACTTTATTCAAAAGGTAAAGAACCGCCTGGATAGATTACTGCTTAAATCAAGTATCCGCACCAATGTTCATCTAAGGGAAGCTGCCTCAAAAGGCAAGAACATATTCGATTATAAACCCAAATCCCGGGGGGCCGAAGACTTCAGCGGCCTGACTGATGAAATTGTAGGTATTACCAACAGGAACACCTGGGCATCACTGTTCTTAAAAGGCAAAGACTTCGACAATGTATATGTGGTTGGTGATTTTAATAATTGGAAACTAACAGAAGCTTACAGGCTGAACCGGGTAAGCAGCGATATCTGGAGCATCAATCTTCCTCTTGAAAAAGGCACTTACCGTTATAAGTTTGTTGCCTCGAATAAATGGTTTCCTGATCCCTATAATAAGCTGACTGAAAATGACCATTTCGGCGGCAGAAATTCCCTGATAGTGGCCAAATAGCTTTTTTAAATTTTAATAAGGGGATTTAATCTTTAGGGCTGATTACAACTTTTCCCACCGGGAAGACAAATTCCAATCTCAAAGGCAGGCTATTTTTTTTATCCAGCCAGAGGCTAAAATGTTTCGCCCCCCGGCCCAGTAAAAAATAGGTCTCTTTCTTTTGGCTGTCAACATTGAGAAACCTTTCCTTTACCATCTTGATCTTTATCTTCTGCGTAGGCAGGTTAAAATCAAGCCATTTACCTGACTCGAAGGCTATATTATCGGGGAAGAAATAAAGCAGGGCAAGTATGTTATGTATGGGTTTATCCTGTTTTAGGATATCAACCTTTTCCTGGCCGTCATTTCTGACCAGCTTCACATAACCTTTTTCCTGATTATAATACTCCTGGACAACTTCATCCTTGCCAAAGACCTTTAAATCTCTCTCAACCTTATACGGCAGATAAGTGCTGGGGTCTAGATAAACTTTCTCTTTGCTGGTAAGATCGAATAAATTGAGTATTGTAGTGTCTGAATTTACGGAAAGCACCTCTACTTCTTTGCCGTCAATCTTTTCTTTTCCAAGGTATTCCCATTCGATATCTCCTGAAGACATGCCGTTAAAAGACACGCTGTAAGAAATTTTTTTCTTACCTTGAAGCCTTTCTTCAATGCTTTTAGCTTCTGCTGAAGGCATAATATTAAACAACTGAACAAGTGTTAACCCAAATATTAAATACTTAACCATGCTTTTTGGCCCTTCATATTTTATTATTATACTTCGATCTTATTGTATTTACAAACATCAGCATAAAAGGAAGAATAAGGCCTTGGGTAGCGCCTGAAATCTTTATAGTCGACCTCATACAAGCCGAATCTTGGGCCGTATCCTTTTTCCCATTCAAAATTATCAAACAAAGACCACCAAAAATAGCCTCGCAAGTCCACTCCTTTTGAACAGGCTCTGGCCAAAGATTGAAGATGAGCCTCTAGATATTCTTTATAAAGGTACTCCTGGCTCTCGGCAGTCCCGTTCTCGCTGACAAAAATAGGAAGCCGGTATCTTTTTAGCCTTATCAAGGTATCATAAAAACCCTCGGGAGAAACATACCAGCCTACGTTATTTCTTCTCTCGGGATGAAAATCATGGCTGCACTCTCTGCCGAATATGCCTTTAAACTGCACATATTCTTTGCAATAGTAGTTTATAGCCAGATAATCTAAGATTTTTCTCTTTTTTAAGTGCTCGATAAGATTGATATTAAAATATTTATCCCTTAAGAAGCTGCTGAAGCAATTAAGCAGGCCCGATCCTTGAGTGCAGGGAGAAAAAAAACGGATGTGCTTGGCAATAGAAACCAGGGGCTGAAACTCCCGGCTGGAGGTTTGTTTTATCTCCTGGTAGCTGTAAGCATAGGCTTTTAATATATTATCCATGGCTTTTTTTGCCTGGCCAAAGTTTCTGATGCCGGGGGGCCAGATACCGGTTATATATCCGTGATAAATATAGACCAGGGGCTCGTTAAATACTATCCAATATTCAACTTTCCCTTTTAAAGCCTGGGCGATATTCCTTACATAGCTTATAAAAAAATCGATGTTAGCCGGATTCAACCAGCCGCCTTTCTTCATAAACCAATCCGGATTTGTAAAATGATGAAGGGTAAGAAACGGCTTTAACTTAAAATTTAAAAGTTCATCGACAACCTGGTTGTAGTGCTGAAGACTTTCTGAAGAAAAAACATCGGGTTCTGGATTTACCCTGGCCCATTCAAATGACAAACGAAGCGAATTTAGATGCATTGATCTGGCAAGATTAAAATCTTCTTTAAAGCGGTTATAATGATCACAGGCAGCAGCAGCCTTCTCCAGGGCGTGCTCCTTCTCCCAATGAGCCCAATCAGTATTAATGTTTCCTCCTTCAGATTGGTAACTTGAAAGTGCAGCACCCCAAAAAAAACCTTCTGGAAAGAGAATTGTCATGCAATTAATCTAGGCTTTGCTAAATAGCTGATTTAGCAGCAATGACATCAAGGGCTTTGATGTCATTGTTGGAAGAAAAGATAATGGTTGCCGGCTTGCCCACCTCAGCAGTAGTACCGTAAACATAATTAAGGTCTATATCGTTGTCTTTAAGCCGGGAAGCTAATTCGAGAAGCTGGCCGACTTCATCGGGCATCTCAGCAATAACTATTTTCTTTATCTCGACCTTTCCTATGCTCTCAAGGATCTCTTTTGCTTTTATATGATCGGAAGCGACAATTCTGAAAAAAGCCTGGTCGTCAAATGCCCATGCCGAAATAGCCATAATATTAATACCATTATCTTTAATAGTCCTTGAGATCTCTGCCAACTTTCCTACTCTATTTTGAGTTATAAGTAGAAGTTCTTCTGCCAGCTTTGCTTTCATTGCTTACCTCCTCAATGAAAATGTTACTACAATTGCCTAAAACCTAATATCTGATATCTTAATTTAACAACAATTTACGAGATTGTATCATCATAGATTACGCCTGTCAACGCCTATATGGCCGGCGGCCACTGCCGAGGCATTACCAGGAAGGGTCCCAGAGCCTATGCAAAAACCTTTTCGTGTTATCATGGAGTTCTGCCCGCTTCATTTTGCCTTTTAAGTACTTCTGCTTGGTTAAGTTGCTGTCCTTCCATTCAGGATTAACTTTCTTGGGTAAGCAACCGCAGAAAAAAATACAGATTGATAATATAAAAATGATTTTTTTCATATTGCTATTATACCATAAATCCCCGGTTTTATGTGCGGCTGGACCAAAATTTCTTTATCTTTGTATTTATTATGATAAGATAAAGCCGGTTTATTATTTAAAATCATCAAAATATGAAAACCTATAAATTAAAACCATTTACTTCAGACGCCCATATTGATTATGAGCAGAACTTAAACACCCAGCAGTTAAGAGTAGTGAGAGATGCCGAAGGCCCTTCCTTGGTCCTGGCCGGAGCCGGCAGCGGGAAAACCAGAGTCCTGATCTACCGCCTGGCCTATCTTCTGGCAAAAGGTGTACCTACCGAGAACATCCTTCTCGCCACCTTTACCAACCGGGCTGCCAACGAGATGATAAACCGGGCTGAGGTCCTGCTTAAATCAAGCCTTAAGAATCTCTGGTCCGGGACTTTTCACCATATCGGGAACATCACCTTGCGCAAGGAGGCTGAAAAATTAGGATTCTCAGCTAATTTTACAATCGTGGACAAAGAAGATGCCTGCGACCTGCTTGAGGACTGCCTCCAAGATCTGGGGCTTTATAAAAGAGAAAAAATGTTCCCCAAAAAAAATCTGATATACAATATTTATTCCCTGGCAGCAAGCTCTTTGCAGGAACCTGATGAGATAATCAACAGGTTTCATTCTCATATTGAAGACTACACTCCCGAAGTAAAAAAGATTATCAGCTATTATAAAAAGAAAAAGAAAGCGGCAAACGTTATGGATTTCAGCGATCTCTTAACTAACTGGCTCTATCTTCTGGAAGATGGGGCAATTTGCAAGAAGTATTCCCAGAATTTTAGCTATATCCTTGTAGATGAATATCAGGACACTAATAAACTGCAATTCGAAATAATCAAGCTCTTGAGCTGCCATCATAAAAATATCCTGGTGGTGGGTGATGATGCCCAGTCTATATATTCCTTCCGGGCTGCTGATATAAATAATATACTTGATTTTCCAAAAGTCTTTGAAGGAACGCAGATATTTAAACTGGAAATAAACTACCGCTCCAGCCCCCAGATACTTAATCTGGCTAATGAGATAATCAGGCATAACTTAAATCAATTTCCCAAGACCCTTGAGCCGAAAAAAGACCCTCAGGAGCTCCCCTATCTGGTCAAAACCAAAGATGTATACCAACAGGCTCAGTTTATCGGCCAGAGAATAATAGAATTAAACCGTGAAGGTATTGCCTTGAAAAACATGGCAGTTTTATTCCGTTCACGTTTTCAGGCGCTTGAACTGGAAATGGAGATGCTTAAAAGAAATATTCCCTATATTGTACGGGGAGGCATGCGATTTTTCGAACAGGCTCATATAAAGGATGTCCTGTCCTATTTAAAAATAACAATCAATTCCCAGGATGAATTGTCTTTTAAAAGGGCAATATGCATACATAAAGGAATAGGCAGAAGCTTTGCTTATAAGATCTGGGATAAATACAGTAAAACCCGGGACCTTGAATCAGCTGCAAAAACTTTACCTAAGCGCCAACGGGATGGCTTTAAAGAATTCTCAGCCCTTTTTGCAAAAGTCCAGGCGACAAAGAATCCGGTCACAGCTCTTAATGAAATATTAAAAATATACAAAGAGTACTGTTACCTCTCTTTTGATAATGCCGACGAAAGAATACAGGACCTGGAAGAACTTATCAAAATGTCTTCAAATTATCCTGACATCAAGCAATTCCTTCTTGACCTCAGTACTTATGAAGATTTTAAGGGTGAAAGCAGGGCCCAAGCGTCCGATAAAGAAGAGATCCTGGTCCTTTCCACAATACACCAGGCAAAAGGCCTGGAATGGGAAGTAGTTTTCCTTATTGGTTTCTGCGATTATGAGTTCCCCCATCCCAAATCCCTTGGCAGCGAAAGCGCCCTTGAAGAGGAACGGCGCCTTTTCTATGTGGCTGTTACCAGGACAAAATCGCTTTTACACATAACTTATCCCCAGACAAAATACACCTACCGTAACGGCGCGATAATAACCAGGCCTTCGATGTTTATCAATGAATTGAACAAAGACGTTTATGATGAGATAATGATCGAGGACCGGTATTGAGTGGGAGATAAAATATGGCCGCGAAAGCCTGTGAAGAAATAATATCCTGTTTAAAAAAAAGAAAACTCACCCTGGCTGCAGCTGAATCAGCCAGTGCAGGTTTTTTCAGTTATATCCTGACTAAAACAGCCGGCTCATCAAAGGTTTTTAAAGGCGGGCTGATAGTCTATTCTCTCCAGGCAAAAAATAAGTTTTTTAAGCTTCCACTGACGACACTTCAGAAAACCCAAGGCGTATCAGCTGACATTGCCCTATTCTTGGCTAAAAAAGTCAAAAAACTGTTTAACGCTGACATCGGCGTATCTATTGTGGGTTTTGCCGGACCGGCGGCCAAAAAAGGAGTAAAGGTCGGAACAGTATATATAGCTTTGGCTTTTAAAAAAATATCTTTATCGGAAAAACTTTTTATAAAAGGCAGCCGAGATGCTATAAGGCGTAAAGCCAGCCTTAAATTAATAGAATTAATATCCAATCAATTATCCGTATGTAGGTAACGGCTACGGTAACGAAGCCCGTATCGTAGTTAGGTTAGGGTAACGTCTTTATCTTTATTATTTTACGTAACCGAACTACGTTACCGAAACGGGCATCGTAACCTTAACCGATAGACGTTACCATAATCAGATAATGAGAGCTTTTATTGCCATAGAACTGCCCTCATATATTAAGGATAAAATATCTCAGCTGATAGAAGACTTAAAGCCCTGTCAGCTGGATTGCAAATGGGTACAGGCAGATAACCTGCATATGACCTTAAAATTTTTAGGCGATATCCAAGAAGGAAAAGTCCAGCCAATTTTAGAGGCTATAGCCAAAACAGCCAAAAAGTTCAAGGCTTTTGATGTTTACCTCAAAGATGCCGGTTTTTTCCCCAACCAACGCCGGCCGAAGGTCTTATTCTTCAGCACCACGGAAGAAGAACTTCTTAAAAATATGGCTTTTGAACTGGAAGAAGGGCTTAAAGCTTTAGGATTTCCGGTAGAGGCCAAATTTAAAGCTCATATTACCCTGGCAAGGATTAAATCAGCAAAGAATCTGGATAAGCTTATAGAAAAATTAGAAGGCATAAGAATAAGTGATATTTTTACGGTCAAAGACATTGTGCTTAAAAAAAGCACTCTTACCCCAAAAGGGCCGGTGTATCAGACTATTGGAAAAATAAACCTTACTGCCTGAATAACTAACAGCGAATAAATACCTGCTGCCACATCATCTCCGACAATACCCTTTGCTCCGGGCAGGCTTTCGATCTTATCAGCAGGAGGTATTTTAAGCATATCAAGCATACGGAAAAGAAAAAACCCGGCGGGTATAAAAAGAATGTTTATATCTTTGGGCAGGAAAAGATAGGTTATAAGCATACCTGAAAAGTCGTCGATGACTATTTTTTTACTGTCTTTTTCAGCAAATATCTTCTCGGCCCTGGTGCAGATTAAAAAAGCAATAATGGTGCTGGCAAGGGTGACGAAAAAGAAAACTATTCTGCTTTTGATCAATATAAATAAAGCAACAGCCACAACGCAGGATGCGGTTCCCGGGCACAGCGGCGTATAACCCACCCCAAACAAAGTACTAATCAAAACGACTATCGTGTCTTTCTTTGATAATTTTTTCATGAATCCCCTTTTCTGGTTACAGATTGTATTTGGGTTAGATTCGAGTTGTGAGTTAGGTAGTTGGCAGTGGGTAGTTAGTTAAAACACTCACTACCCAATCCCACTGCTAAACCTAAACTTTTTACTGTTTGACTATTATTCAAAAAGTTCGTATTGCTCTCCTGTTAACCCAGAAATAATATACGCCTGATGAAAGGGTTATGACTACAATATACCACATCATCAAAGGTATAAAACTATCCTTTAGAAATAATAAAAATTTGTTACCTGGTAAGATATGAATCAAGATTAAAGTCAAAAAAATAATAAAAATACCTGTGACCTGGGATAATGTCTTGTGCTTGCCAAACCTCTTAGCCTCAAGCACCACTCCTCTATTCAAACCGTAAAGCCTTAAACCGGTTATTATAAACTCTCTGAGCATTATAAGACTTACTATCCAGGCATCGATAATTCCTAGCTGAAGAAAAGCGCAAAGCACTCCGATAATAAGTATTTTATCAGCTATCGGGTCCAAAAGTTTCCCCAGGTCAGACGTGAGATTTTTCTTCCTGGCTAGGAAACCGTCAAGAATATCGGTCAAAGAGGCTACAATGAAAAGTATAAAAGCAGTTATCAAAGAAGCATAATCATCGGCTAATATGAAGCCGATACAAAAAAAAGACAGGATTATCCGCAGAAGGGTGATTTTATTTGGCGTATTCATAATAAAGTATCTAGTTGCCAGCAACTGGCATATTGTTTTTTCTTAAATCAATAACTTGACTAGAAACTAGATGCTATATACGAGTAACTATTTTTATTCGGCTATAAGGTCATAACCAAAATAATCAGTGATTTTCAGCTGGTAAATATGGCCGATTTTTAATCCTTTTCTCTTAACAAAGACCTGCCCATCTACCTCCGGAGCATCATATTCGCTGCGGCCGATAAAAGTGCTGTTTTGCCTTTCTTCAATCAAAACGGATATTTTTTTATCAAGCAATCCTTTATTAAACTCTGCAACTATATCTTTTTGCTGTTCCATTAATAAACGTTGGCGTTTTTTCTTTGTTGCCGGGTGTACCTGAGGAACAAAATCATAAGCCCTGGTGCCTTCTTCCCGGGAATAGACAAATACTCCGAGACGCTCGAATTTGATAAATTTAAGAAAATCTTTTAATTCTTGAAAGTCTTTATTGTTTTCTCCGGGAAAACCAACGATTATCGAGGACCTTAGTGCGACTTTGGGAATGGTCTTTCTTATTTTTTTTATCAAAGATATAAGCTTATCGCTGGAAATCCCGCGGTTCATTGACTTTAAAATTTTATCATTTATATGCTGTATTGGCAAATCAATATAATTGCAGATTTTAGCGCTTTTACCTATCATTTCTATCAACTCGCTGCTAAAATGCTTAGGATGAGTATAAATAAGCCTTATCCAGGAAACTTTATCTGCGGCCTCCTCAATTGAGGCAAGAAGCCGGCTAAACCCCCTGCTTTTACCAAGGTCTTTTCCCCAGCTGGTAATATCCTGACCGATTATATTTATCTCTTTAACACCCCTATCATTTAAAAATCTAACCTCCCTGATAATATCCTTTGATGGTCTGCTTTTTAGGCTTCCTTTTATCAAAGGTATTGCGCAAAAACTGCAGCAATTAATGCAACCTTCAGAGATTTTTACAAAAGCGCTGTTTTTGGTCGTAAGTTTCAAGCCGCTTTCAAATCCTATTTCAAATTCTTCTACTCCTTTGAACTCGTCAACCTGGGGCAAAGATTTTCTCAGCTCATTCCTGTAACGCTGGGAAAGACATCCAGAAACAAGAATTCTTTTTATCCTGCCCTTCCTCTTTAAAGATAACGCCTCTCTAATAAGCGTTAATGACTCCTTCTTAGCCTCCTCAATAAAACCACAGGTATTAATTATCATCAAATCCAGAGCTTGAGAAGCTTCGCAAACATACCTGTAGCCTTTATTCTGAAAGCGCTTGATGATCACCTCTGAATCATAGGTGTTTCTAAAACAACCCAGAGATATTATTGAGAAAGTCTTCTTAGCCATTTGAATTTTGGTCATTTAAGAATTGCTTCGGAATTCGATATTCGGGTTTCGGACTTATTAATTATATTATTTATCGATGGATATTCCGGATGGGGTTATTTTAAGGCTCTTTATGGGTTTTCGGATAGAAGAAAGGGTAGGAATAGATTTTCCGTTGACTTCAAGATAAACGGCAGAGCCGTCGCTTATCTTAAATTCTATTTCTTTTACGCCTTTCCAGCTTTCTACGGCTCCGTTATTAAGCACCCCCTCAAATAAAAGCTTGCCGTCTACGGTTACCCTTAAAAAGCATTTCTTTTTGGCTGTAATAGATGCGGTTATCTCCTGACCCTGCTCGATATCAACCATACTCCTTTCATCATTAACAGTTTCTTTGGTCTTCTCGGCTTTTGGCTTGTTGGCAAAAAAACTTTTGACTTTTGTAATAACCAGCCTGCCTAAAGAAAAGACCAACCAGGCAACCAGCAAGGCTATCAAAACCTTAGCTATTTTTTTACGAACTTCTGGCGATATCTTCTTTAATCTTTCGACGATTATCTTGGCTAAATCCGGCCTTGGCTTTCTTTTCTGGGGGGCAGATGTTTTTTGATGAACATCTTTTTGTATGTTTTCCTTTTGCGGTAAGGTTTTCTGCTGAAAAATTTTTTTTACATCCGGCTTAACAAGTTCCGGATCCTCTACAGACTGGTTTGTGTCAACCTCTAAAAATGAAGCATAAATCTTTATAAACCCTTTTAAGTATGTACTGCTTATATTTTCAAAGTTACAGTCTTCAATGTCCTTTATCACTGAAGGGTGCAGTTTGGTCTTTTCCACCACATGTTCTATGGAGTAACCTAATTCTTTACGTTTCTGGCGTAGCTTTCGGCAAATTTCCTGCATCAAGACCAGCCTTTCTCAACAAGAAAAACTTCCGGATCTACTATTATTTCGCGGGCTTTGCTTCCGCGAAAAGGTCCTACTATGCCTTCCTGCTCCATAAGATCAAGCAATCGGGCTGCCCTGGTGTAACCAACTCTTAGCCTGCGCTGCAACAAAGAGGCCGAAGCCTGATTAGTGCGTAAAACTATCTTTACTGCTTCCTCAAATAAATCATCACTTCCTAAGTCTAAAGCTTGTTTCTTTTCTCCTTCAACAATAGCCTCTTCATAAACCGGCCGGCCTTGTTTTCGGATAAAATCAGTCAAAACTTCTATATCGCTGTCGTCTATGAATGACCCTTGGGCCCGGATAAGCTTTATGGCTCCAGGCTTTAAAAACAAAAGGTCTCCTTTTCCGATAAGCTTCTCAGCCCCCATCATATCAAGTACTGTACGGGAATCAACTTTTGAGGAAACCTTAAAGGATATGCGGGCAGGAAAATTAGCTTTTATTACCCCGGTAATTACATCAACAGAAGGCCTTTGAGTAGCTAAAATCAGATGTATTCCCACTGCCCGGGAAAGCTGAGCCAGCCTTTGTATGGCAGTCTCTATACTCTCCCTGGCTACAATCATAAGGTCTGCTAATTCATCAACTACTATTATAATGTAAGGAAGTTTTTGGTTCGACTTATTGTAAACATCTATATTGCGAGATCCAGAATCTGCTAGCATCCTGTATCTTCTCTCCATCTCTTCAACTGCCCAGTTCAAAGCGAAAAAAGCTTTTTTTGCCTCAGAGATTATAGGATGTATCAGATGGGGTATGCCTGAAAATGAAGCCAGCTCGACCATCTTAGGATCGACCATGATGAATTTTACCTCATCGGGCTTGGCCTTAAAAAGAATAGAAGATATTATAGAATTAACGCAGACTGTTTTTCCGGCTCCGGTTGCCCCGGCAATCAAAAGATGAGGCATATCATCCAATTTAGCTATGATAGGATTTCCTGAAACATCCTTTCCTATCGCTATTGTAAGCTTTGAAGAAGCCTGATTGAATATCTTTTCTTCAATGACTTCTCTTAAAAAAACAAGATGTTTTTTTAAATTAGGTATTTCCACACCTATTGTACCTCTTCCTGGTATAGGAGCGACTATTCTTACATTTGCCGACTTCATGGCCAAAGCAATATCATCGGCTAAAGAAGATATCCTTTGTATTTTTGTTCCAGATTGAGGAGAAACCTCATACATAGTAACAACCGGGCCCTTTTGTACGCTTACAACTTTTGCCTCAACTCCAAAATCAGAAAAAGTGGTTTCCAGGTTATTTATGTTAGCCTCAATGTCTTCTTTTGTTTCCTGGGCATCAGGAAAGGGCGGCACCTTTAATAATGATACATGGGGCAACTTATAATTTCTGGGATCATAAGTCTTGGTCTGCTGGTTTTCTAAATCCTTTATCTTATCCTGAATCTGTTCTTTGTTGGAAGCTGTCGCCGAAGCAGTAACAACACCCAAGCCGCTGGACAAGGCATCTTTCTTTTCCCGGGGTTCTATTTTGGGAGCATACATCTTTATCTCCGGCTTGACTTTTTCCTTTTTCGAAAAAGCTTCTTTTATCTTTTCCTTTACGCCTTCTCGTTTTTTTACCTGCTCTCTTACTATTGGTTTGGGTTCGACCTTAGGCCTTCTTTCCTTAATCCTGTTAAAGATGCTTATGAACATTTTGCGCGAGGCCTTTACAAAATCTATAAAGAAAAGGCCGAAGAATACAACCATGCATGCTGCCATAAGTATAAAAAGTATGATATAAGAACTAAAAGCAAAATATTTCTTAAAAAATCCGCCTAGAAAAAATCCTATCACCCCGGAAGATTTAAAGGTTGCAGTATCGCTTGAGAAAAAAAGCCCGATAAACCCTGAAAGAAAAACTATAAAGAAGGTAAAGGCCAGGACGTTTACGATGCGGCTTTTTCCAAGACCGGAAAACCTTATCATTTCCAGCTTGTTTAAACCAAGGCAGGCAAAACAAAAAGGGAAAAAATACGCGGCATATCCAAAGATAAAAAAAAGAGCAAAAGCAATGTAGGCTCCGACAATCCCTACAAAATTAGATATCGAACCTTTTGGAGGGTAGTTAAGAAATTTTATGTCTGAGGGGTTATAGGAGATAAGGCTTAAAAGTATTAGGATAGACAGAAGGAAAAAAACAACACTCTTTAAAAAGGATGAAAGATGCTTCATCTTAAACTTTTTTGCGAAAACACTGATTATTTATGAAGTCAGAATAAGCAGCGGTTTTTAAGCCGGTTTAGCCTGCTTTGCGCTTAGTCGGATTTTTCCTTGAGGATCAACACCGATAACCTTTGCCTGAAGAATATCCCCGATTTTTAAGTAATCATTAACGTCTTTGACAAAGCTGTCCGATAATTCTGAAACATGAATAAGGCCGGATTTCCCAGGAGCTATCTCACA
This sequence comes from Candidatus Omnitrophota bacterium, assembly GCA_016939345.1. Taxonomy (GTDB): domain Bacteria; phylum Omnitrophota; class Gorgyraeia; order Duberdicusellales; family 4484-171; genus JAFGHG01. Next base: position 2,149 of record JAFGHG010000142.1, on the reverse strand, counting down.
AAACGCGCCGAAATTTACTATCCTTTCGACTTTAACCTCATAGACTTCTCCGACTTCAATCTCCTTAACCAGATTCATGATCTGCTGAACTGCCCTGTTTAAATCATCATCTGTTTCAGCAGAAACCGAAACCATGCTGGTCTCATCATCGATATCAACGTTAACATTGTTATCTCGCTGGATCTTCTTTATTGTCTTGCCTCCCGGACCGATAATAGCTCCGATCTTTTCAGGATCAACCTCAAAAGACTTAATCTTTGGTGCATACTGAGAAAGTGATTTGCGGGGGCCATCAATAGCCTGGCTCATCTTATCGAGAATGCTGTTGCGGGCATCTTTAGCTATTTTAAGGGTCTCTTCTATAATTTTATAAGTTAAACCATGTATCTTTGTGTCAAGCTGTATTGCGGTAATGCCGTTTCTGGTCCCGGCAATCTTAAAATCCATATCTCCGTGATGATCTTCTCCTCCGGCGATATCTGTAAGGATTTTATATTCAGAACCGTTATCGATCAAACCTATTGCTATACCGGCAACTGGTCTGGTTATTGGTATGCCTGCATCCATAAGAGACAACGACCCTGCACAGGCTGAAGCCATTGAAGATGAACCATTTGATTCCAGAATCTCTGAAACAACTCTTATTGTATAAGGGAAATCTTCTTTGGGAGGTATTACCGGAGAAAGAGCTTTCTCTGCCAAAGCTCCATGACCGATGTCTCTTCGGGAAGGCCCGCGCATTGCTTTTACCTCTCCTACGCTGAAAGGCGGGAAACTATAATGGAGCATGAAATGCTTAGAGCTCTCACCCTCCAAGGCTTCGATGAACTGTTCATCAGAACTTGAGCCTAAAGTGACTGTGGCTAAGGCCTGAGTCTGGCCTCTAAGAAATGTTGCTGAGCCGTGAGTCCGAGGCAAAACCCCTACCATACACTCGATAGGCCTTATCTCGTCAAGAGCCCTGGAATCAGGACGCAAACCCTTGGTCAAAATGTTGTTACGTAAAATCTCCTCATCTATGGCTGAAACTGCCATTGCAATATTAGATTCAGTTATTTCAGATTCATCAGTAACCAGTTCTTCTGTAAGGGTTTTTATTATTTCTTTAATAACGGCTTTACGCTCATTTTTATCATCCAGCCCGTAGACATCTTCTATTTTCTTTCCAAACTTTTCCTTTACAGTATTCAGCAGATCTTTATCCAGCTCAAGCAAAGGAACTTCCTTTTTTGGCTTACCGACTTCTTTCTGCAAATTCTTTTGAACATTTATAAGCTCTTTTATCTTTGGCTGGGCTGCTTTAATGGCCTCAAGGACATCTGTTTCGCCAACCTCATTAAGGGCTCCCTCGAGCATGATTATCTTTTCTTCTGTTCCCACAACTACCAAATCCATAGGAGAAATTTGACGCTGTTCATAGCTGGGATTAACAATATAATCTTTATCCAATTTAGAGATCCTAACTGCAGCTACCGGCTTAAGAAAGGGTATATCGGATATCATAAGGGCACAGCTGGCAGCATTTATAGCCAAGACATCAGGATCATTAATACCGTCACTTGATAAGACCATTACAACCAACTGGACCTCATTGGTCATGCCCTCTGGAAAAAGTGGTCTTATGGGTCTATCGATCAATCTAGCGGTAAGTATCTCTTTATCTTTTGGCCTTCCTTCTTTCTTAAAAAAACCGCCGGGTATTTTACCCATGGCGTAAGTCTTCTCCTGGTATTCAACAGTCAAAGGAAAAAAATCCTTTCCCGGAATAGGATCATTACTCATACAGACTGTAGCCAGAACTAAAGTATCCTGGCAGCTTACGCATACGCTGCCATTAGCTTGTTTTGCCCATAGGCCTGTGGAAAAAGAAATTTCGCTATTTCCGATATTGGTGATAGAAATAGAAGCGGACATACTATTTAAGATTAAGCTCCTTAGCAACCTCTCCGTAGCCTTGGGGGTCTTTGTTCTTTAAATAGGAGATCAGGCGCCTGCGCCTGCCTACTAAAATCAATAGACCGCGGCGGGAATGAAAGTCTTTTTTGTGCTTTTTTAAGTGGTCTGTAAGATAGCTGATCCTTTCAGTCAAAAGGGCTATTTGGACAGCGGCCGAGCCGGTATCCTCGACATGGCCCTTAAACTTATCGAT
>JAFGHG010000141.1 GCA_016939345.1 Candidatus Omnitrophota bacterium | reverse complement strand
TTTGGCAGCTCATCTTTTTGATAACCCAGATTAAACATCTCGTGCAAAGGTTTTATATACATGCGTGAGGTCTCAATTCCGGCTCTTGAAAGAGCTTCCTCTATTTGATCCCTTTTTTCAGTATCCTTAAATACCAGAGGAAGACGGTTAAAAGCCGGCTTTGTGTTATCGGCTATTTGAGGAAGTATAATCCCTTCAACTCCCTTTAAGCCTTCTATGATCCTCATGCCGTTATTATACCTGATTTCGCTTAGATCCTTAAACCGGCGCAAAAATATCGAGGCAGCTTGGGCCTGGAGATTGCTGTAATCAGCTACTTCTATATCAGTAGGAACAGCTACTTCTTTAAAACGAAAAAGCAAAAAATATAGTGCTGCGTAAACATAAGAATTGACTACCAGATTTAAGATCAGCATTTTAAAAAAAGACCTGATACTGTCTGAAAAATTAGCCCTTTTTAAATGAAGGTCGAATATGGTGTCTTTTATGACTGCTGCCAATTTCTCCTGGTCAGTTATGATAAAACCTCCTCCATATGTCGAAAAGTTCTTCCCCCGATTTAAACTGAAAAAACTGACATCTCCTACATTACCCACATATTGATCATCTATCTTGCTGCCCATACTCTGAGCGCAATCTTCGATAAGATATATATCCGGAAACTGTTCTTTTATTTCATTTAAATTATAAGCTGCCATGGCAAACAGGTGCACCCCTACCACGCAAAGAGTGTTTTCTGATACCAGCTTGGGCAAAGAATCCAGGCTCATGTTAAAATCCCGTAAAGAGACATCGCAGAGCACAGGCTTAAGCCCTGCTTTTTGTATGGCAGCGACCAGAGAACCGGCAGTATAAGCAGGAACAATGACTTCCTTTTTATCGGAGAGCCTTTTTAAGCTTTCAAGAATAACCAGAAAACAGGCAATGCCTGAGTTAAGAAGGAATATGAACTCGGGGTCGTATACAGATGTGATGCTTTGCTTTAAAGACATCTTAGCTTTGTCGCTGTTAAATAACCCCTTTAAGCTGAATAAAAGATCTCTCCCGGTCACATAAGGCGCTGAAATTGGGATTTTTTTTAGCATTTTATGATTTTACTGCTTCGATAACAAAAATCGGAGAAAATCTCCCCTTAGGAAAGCCTATAGGTATAACTTTATTTATCTTAAAACCCTTATTTTTAAAAAGCAAGCTCGCTTTTTTCAGGCTGTATGTTTTTAAAGGGAGATTCTTTACTGTTTGGTCATAATACCTGGCAAGCTTATATTTAAACCAAAGAAGTATATTAGACTTATTTCTTATATCAAAAATAATCCGGCCGCCCTTTCTGCATATACGTGTCAACTCGTTTAGGCTTTTTAAAAAAGTTTTCTCATCAAGGTTAAAAAAAACATTTATACAGACCAAGGTATCAAAAAAATCATCCTGAAAATCCATTTTAGCAATATCCATTATCTTTAATTCTATATTTGAAAAGCCTTCTTTGAGCAAACGGGCTCTTGCCTTATCAAGTATCTTATCCCAAATATCAATACCAAATATTTTTAAATCTTTATTGGCCCGGGCAAGCTTAGCCAAAAATAATCCTTCTCCGCAGCCGATATCAATTAGACTGCCCCTTGCTTCTTTGCAGAGTTCTAAGACTTTAACCCTTACCATATCCTGCCAGCGTCCGGCTGAATACTCTCCTCTTTCATCGGGTTTTGAAAACTGCCTGTGAAAAAATCTATATATTTTTTTTATCATCTTCACTGGTTTCTAAATATCTTAAGGGCTTCTCCGGCAACGACTTCGGGGTCAATAGAGCTTAGACACCTTAGATCATTACAAATTGTATTCTCACAGGGTGAACAATCTGCATTGCCTTTTATTACAACAGCTTTAGTTGAAATATTTCTGGGGTCAAAGCGAGTCAAATAACCTGGACCGAAAATTGCCAGTAAAGGAGTATTTAAAACAGCAGAAATATGCATCGGGCCGGTATCATTAGAAATATAAAGGTTACATCTTTTTATAAGAGCTCCCAGCTCCTTAAGGTTTAATTGTCCGCTTAAATCCAAAATATCTGCCTCGCAAACAGTCTTAAGCAAAAGAACAAGCTGTTTTTCATCTCCTGTGCCTGTAGCAATAAACCTGCAGCTAACACTATCATTGATGATTTTAATTGCTTTAACAAAATTTTTTATTGGCCATCGGTGTGAAGGCTTGCCGCCTAAGTGTAAGCCGATTATTTTATCGCCTCGAGCAATTTTATTTTTAGTTAAAATGTGTTCTATTTTTTTATAAGATTTTTCATCTATTGAGAAGTCGATATCCCTGCTCTTTACTTCAGCCCCTAAAGTTCTCACCGTATCTATATCATATTCCATCTCGTATTTCTCGCCTATCAGGGTCTCAGGAATCTTAAGGTCAAAAAAAGTCCCCATTGAATTTGTATTCCTGCCTGCTTTTATCTTTGGATTTATTAAATTAAAGATAAAATTAATTTTTCTGGCACCTTTAGCTGAAACAAGTGTACGCATATTGATTGCAATATCAAAACGCTTTCTTCTCAAGGACATCAATACCAGAAAATTTTCCAGGCTCCTGGCCAATGGGATCAATTCGCCGTATTTAAGTGAGAAAGTAAAGACTTCATCTATATAAGTTAAGTCCTTTGCCAGCTCATAAATTGATGAATTGACTAAGGCTGCTAACTGGGCTTTAGGAAAACGGCCCTTTAAGGCCCTGAGGGCCGGGGTTGAAAGAAGGAAATCACCTATTCCTCCTAAATTAACA
>JAFGHG010000140.1 GCA_016939345.1 Candidatus Omnitrophota bacterium | reverse complement strand
GCATTGAGAAGAAGCGGGCTGCCCGTATATTTTACACAAGGTTTTAATCCCAGAGTAAAGATAAGTTTTAACAATGGCCTCAAACTGGGTATCTCCGGTAATATCAATTGCATACTTTATTTTATAGAAGATATATCTTTCGATAGACTCTACAACCAATTAAACCCCCAGCTTCCAGAAGGCCTACAAATCCAAAGTCCAGATACACCCTAAAAGTTATAAAATTTACGGTTTTGCTGCTAAAGGCTGGCGAACAAGGCTGGCATCAACGTATAAGATATTCTGTTTTGACTTTCTTGGCCTTGAAAAATTCTGTGGTAAATCTTTTAGCCAAACGATGGTCGTATTTTTTGCAGGAAAAAATATTAATATAGGCAGTAGACCAATATTCCGAGAAATGGCCGGTTATCGAGCTGGTCTCGATAAGCTGGACTAAAGAATAGCCCTTTGTATACTCTTGCTTATCCCCAAAATAAGGTATCAGGGCCTTGCCGTACTTTTTCATCTTGATAAGTTTACATAGCTTATCAATGTATTCCTTTAGTTTTTTACTGGAGCTTATCACCTTTTTATCGCACTCAAAAAGGTCCATTACCAGCTCATAGCCGAATATCTTTTTCTTCATTTAACCACCTCCTCGTTTAAATTATGGCCAAAGCCAATAACAATTGATATACTTATTTTTTTTTGTTGTGATTTTTTTTGAGATACAGGGCAGGGTAGGGAGTGCGCAAGGAGAAACCTTGCGTCTTGAGTTGTAGAGTTAATCGCGGAAAATTTTTTTCTTATCATCCCCTTTATCTGATTTTTTTTCTCTTATAAACATAAAAGAATTATTTCTTTTTTTCTTTATAACACAGAATAAAAAAAAATGCAATATTTTTTTCAGAAATTTTAAAATTCAAAATTTGGAAAAAAATTATGCCTCTTGCATAGCTGGTACTGCAGTCTCCATCACTTTTGTAGGTAAACCCATTCTAGAAAGTAAATCGATAAAAGGATCTGGATCCAGCTCTTCAACATTGACCATTGTCTTGACGTCCCAAACGCCATCACTTACCAGAATGGCTGCAGCAACCGGAGGAACGCCGGCTGTATAGCAAATGGCCTGCGATTCAACCTCCTGATAGCATTCTTTATGATCGCAACTGTTATAGATAAAAATCTCATTGGCCTTGCTGTCTTTTTCGCCTCTGATCAAATCCCCTATACAGGTTTTACCTGTATAGTTTGGAGCTAAAGACAGAGGATCAGGAAACACAGCTTTCAGAACTTTAAGGGGGACAACCGTAACACCTTCAGCGGTTGTTACCGGCTTAGTGGAGGTTAGCCCCAGCTTTGTAAGGACCGTAAAAACATTTATGTAATGATCGCTAAATCCCATCCAGAAACGGATACTGTTTGCATCTATGTTTTTAGACAGTGAGTGTATCTCGTCATGGCCGCTAAGATAAATACTCTGTCTGCCGACAACGGGAAAATCAAATGTCCTTTTAACGGAATGGACATCTTTTTTGACCCACTTACGGTCTATCCATGTCCAGACCTTGATGAATTCTCTAAAATTTATTTCCGGGTCAAAATTTGTGGCAAAATACTTTCCATGGTTTCCGGCATTGACATCCATAATGTCAATAGTGTCTATCTTGTCAAAATAATGCTTCAAACCAAAAGCACAATAAGCATTTACCACTCCGGGATCGAATCCTGCTCCTAGTATTGCAGTCACTCCTTTTTCTTTGCACTCGCCTTTTCTCTTCCATTCATAATTACCGTACCAAGGCGGATCTTCGCAGGGCTTGTTTGGGTCTTCATAAATTGCCGTATCTAAGTAAGCTGCTTTAGCCTGTATACATGCTTCAAGCAGAGATCTGTTGACATAAGCGGTAGCTAAATTGATTACGATCTGCGAATTTGTATCCTGAATCAATTTTACAGTTGCCGGTATATCATAAACATCTATTTGGCGTGAGTAGATGCTTTTTTTGGGATCCTTTATGCTATTTTTGCGCTTAATACTTTCTATGATTGCATCACATTTGTATACTTTTCTGGAGGCTATGCATAAGTCTCCCAGCAGGTCATTGTTTTGAGCACACTTGTGAGCAGCCACATGAGCGACTCCGCCAGCACCGATTATCAATACATTTTTTTTCATCTTTCTACCACCTCCTTAAGCTTACTCATCCGCCTGCTCAAGACAAGCTCGACATAAAATCTTTATAACCGAATTCTCTTACCAGCTTTATTTTACCGTTTAATTTCCTTACAGCAATTGCCGGCATCTGAAGACCATTAAACCAGTTCTTCTTTACCATGGTGTAGCCTGCAGCATCGGAAATTCTCACTATGCTGCCCTTTTTCAAGGGTTTTTTGAACTTATAAAGACCAAATATATCCCCGGCAAGACAGGAGCGCCCGGCTATAAAATATTCATGCCGGCCATTTTTAGAATCAGGTATCTTGGCAGGGGTTTTATAAACTAAAAGATCAAGCATGTGAGCCTCAGTGGAAGAATCGACAATAGCTATATTTTTTTTGTTGCTAACTAGATCAACTACTCTGGTAACCAATTCCGCAGCATTAGTGATCACAGCTTCACCTGGTTCTAAGTAAACCTGGAGCCGAAAACGACGGCTGAAATCCTTTATTTTTTTAGCTATCTTCACCAAAGGAAAGCCTTTTTTAGTGAGGTAAATACCGCCGCCTAAGCTTACCCAGTTTAAACGAGACAATAATATTTTATATTTATGTGCTATCTTATCGATGTTGGATGATAAATTGTCATAATCATCGTTTTCGCAATTAAAATGGAACATAGCACCCTTTATATGGGGCAGTGACTTGATTAAGGTCTTATAGTCGGACACGCCCAGTCTTGAGAATTTTCTTGCAGGGTCAGCCAGGTCAAAACGTGAATAGCTTATGCCGGGATTGACCCTCAAACCAAGGTCAAAACCTTTAAGAAGCCTTTTAAAGGAATTAAGCTGCGAAAATGAATTAAAAATTATTTTATCGGCATATTTTTTAATTTCTTGAATGTCAGAAGAAGAAAAAGCCACGCAATAAGCATGCACTTCTTTAAAAAATTTCTCCCGGCCAAGCCTGGCTTCGTATAAAGAGCTAGATGTAGTCCCATCCAGGTATTTTCTTAATATGTCAAATGTGCACCAGGCAGAAAAACATTTTAAAGCCAATAATACCTTTGCACCGGATATTTTTTTAAAAATCTCGATCTTTTTGAGATTTTTAAGGAGTCTTCTTTCGTCAATAAGATAATAAGGTGTCTTCATCATTCCTAAATTAAAAAATAAAATTTAATTATATTATCAACTAAAGCAAATTCTTGCAAGAAATTTTTTAACATCTCTCAGGTTTTACTTTTATTTCTTGTCGGCTATAAATGTTTCTGTTAAAATCATTTAAACCATGGTTTCGGCTTATTTTAAAATACTATTCAAAAGAAATTTTGCCTTGCTCTGGTTCGGCCAGATAATCTCACAGTTTGGCGACAGATTGACTCAATTCGCACTGGTAGGTCTGGTTTCTAAAGTCTCAATGACTTCCTCAAGCCTGGCTGTTGTCATGAGCATGGCGGTTATACCGGTTTTTATAATCTCGCCTATATCCGGAGTCTATACAGACCGCTGGAGCAAACGCAAAACCATGTATACCAGCGACCTTATCCGGGCCATATTTATATTGTTGATCCCTCTTTTTTTCAGCCGTTTCAAAAACCTTCTGCCAATATACTTTCTTATTTTTCTTTCTTTTAGCGCCGGCAGGTTCTTTATTCCTGCCAAAATGGCCTTTATTCCAGAAGTAGTCAATAAAGACCGGATATTTATGGCTAATTCACTTGTATCTACGACTGCCATGATAGCAGCTGTTATGGGTATAGGTTGGGGAGCGATAATAGTGGAAAAATTAGGCATTACAGCCGCTTTTGTTTTAGATGCCATTACCTTCTTTATATCCTCACTGGCTATTCTTTTTATAACAACCAAGGAAAAAGGCAAATTTCTTCCTAAAGATATATTCCTGATAGGAAAAGACGTAGTGGCCAACATCAAAAAGTCCTTCTTGTATGAACTAAAAGAGGGCATAGCCTATATTTTTAAATCAGACGAAACCAGATATGCTTTCAAGATATATCTATTCCTTTTTTCGTACATCGGAGCTCTTTACGTTGTTTTTATACGCTACATACAGCTAACACTGGGTTCAATAACCCAGGATCTGGGTTTTGTGGCTGTATCTTTAGGAGCCGGTCTTTTTTTAGGCTCTATTATCTACGGAAGAGCAGCTCATAAAATATCAATTAAAACTACTATAAACTCCGCCATTATGTTATCTTCATTGTTCCTTATTTTTTATGTTGTCTACCTAAAAAATCATCCTTTTATCTTGGTAGCAATACCTTTATCAGTTTTTCTGGGTATTTTAATTTCACCCACTTTCATTGCTATAAATGCATTAATCCATAAAGAAAGTGACCATAAACTGCTGGGAAGGATATTCAGCGGCCTGGAATTTACTTCACATTTAGGCTTCCTGGCAACTATGTTTCTGGCTTCAATCCTGGCAGACATTTTTACTCCCTTTACAATTATCATATCCATTGGTATAATCGGTTTTTTCGTTTCCCTTATATTTATTTTAAAAAATGATCCACGCACCTGAACTGAAAAACCCTCAGCACGAGCTTAGTGCTGAATATTATTTAAAACCTAAAAAGCTTTATCTGCCTTTTTCTCAACATACCGGAAGGCCATCCATTCCGTGCATAAAAAAAACAGACACCGTTGAAGAAGGCCAAATCATAGCCAAAGCTGACGGTTACATATCCAGCTTTTTGCATGCTCCTAAAAGCGGAAAAATCATCAACATTGATACCTTTGCGCATCCTGTTCTTAAAAGAGCCGAGGCTGTCTTTTTGGATTGCATAGATAACGAAAAAAAATTTCCTCAAGTTAATGACCCCCTGGATCTGCCCAAAGAAAAAATCCTATCACTCTTAGACAAAAGCGGCATCGTCGGTATGGGTGGAGCGTCCTTTC
>JAFGHG010000139.1 GCA_016939345.1 Candidatus Omnitrophota bacterium | reverse complement strand
TATTTTTCAACTAAAAGAGTCTTTTCGGCCAGATTATTCGTGAAATCAGCCTCTAGGGCTTTGTGATCAAAATTAGCTACTACAGAAAAGTTATTATTACCCGGGTTTTTTACCCTGTAATTGATTTTGAACTTATATTCCTCTTGCAGCCCTAACTTAGGTACAGACCTAACCGTAAACGATTCATCAGGGAATATTATTTTAGTTTTAGAGGCTTCAGAAGTCAATTCACCAAGATTTTCAATAGTGATTAATAACTGTATTTTTGAACCAATTTTGATTTTTTTGGGTAGATTAAATAGGATTTCCGTAGCGCTGATATCGGCAAAATGAGGCTTTCTAGGCGTAGGTATTGAATACAGGCGTTCTGATAGTGCTAGCAATATGTTCTCATTTACCTGCAGATGTTTTTCCAAAAGTTCTAAAGCTGCCAAAAGAGCAGCATTGGTATATGTAAGGTTGCTGGATTGCATAGGTGTTATTATTACTTCCCTTAGCATTTTTTTTGCCTGCTGGTTAAAGGTTAGCTCCTGCATAAGCAGGGATTTCATATCCTGGATCTTATAATTTTTAGCCTGCTCAGAAAGCAAGTCAAAAGAATCAGAAGAGCTGGCGAAAATACTTTCAAGGTCTTCATTCACTGTCTGCTCGAAGAGTTTTAATCTTATCTTGAGATAATGATATGCTCCTCCGGAAGAAGTGTTCAACTTGTTATTGTTTGAGATTAAATCCTCAAGGTTTCTTGATTTAGCATAACTGTTTATAAGCGAGTCTAATGCCAGGAGCGAAGAGGAGTCTTGAGGGGTTTGTTTTTCTAAGAACTCTTTAATCTTTATGCCAGGGCATTTGGAGCACGATATTTTTTTGAAAGACCTTCGTGAGGAGCTTTTTATCAACTGTATAGTTTTGCTGCAACTGTATTCTTTAGTAGAAATAGGCAGGTATAGATCTATTGCTAATTTATTGATCTTTTTAAATTCATCTTTAATAGACACAAGATCTTTAAGAAAGGCTTTATCTTCTTCTGTAAGCTGTTTTTTTATGAATGCTAACTCTTCTTTTTGGTGTTTCTTGGAGAGCCCGTCACTGCCTGCCAAAACCAGGTATGACGGCGATAGAAGAAAAAAACAAGAAAAAAAACAAATAAATATTGAATATCTTTTAATACTCATGTCAACCTCCTTTCACTTTATTTTATCATATTATCCTAAATATAAAATTATTTTAATCAAGGGATAGTTTTCGTTGACACTGATGTTTATTTGTGATAGTTTAGTCAGTCCTATGCAGAAAAATAAGGTTGCTATAGTGGGATATGGTAATATGGGCGCTGCGATTGCTAACCGTATAAAGAGCGATTACAGCGTTTTTGTTTTTGATCAAGACCGCAAAAAAACCAAGAATGCCAAAGGCCTAACCGTCAAAACCACTTTGAAAGAGGCTGTTACTGAAACAAATATTATACTTCTTGCTGTAAAACCACAAGACTTGGCAAAACTTCTTAAAGAACTAACCACCTTTATACATGACCATTTGATAATATCAATTGCAGCCGGGGTGCAGGCTGCCGATATCGAATCAGCATTAGGCACAGATGTAATACGGGTTGTCCGGGCTATGCCTAACATGCCTATTGGCATTGGTTGCGGCATATGCTGCTTATACGCTGGCCGTAACATTAAGACAGCAGACATTGCCGAGGCTAAGGACCTTTTTGAGACAGCTGGCGCCCAAGTACTTCTCATTGACGATGAAGATCGTATGGATGTCATAACCGCCCTTTCAGGCAGCGGGCCAGGATATTATTGCTATCTGCGCACCCAGAAGGATTTCGATCTTGCAAGCATTCATGCTCAATATGTTGAAACTGCCACAAAATACGGTTTTTCCAAAAAAGAAGCAGAATTTTTGTGGCAAGGTACCGGCCCTTCGACTGAGATTCTACTAGAGAAAACCGGACAATCCCCTGAAGATATCTGCAGGGCTGTAACATCTAAAGGCGGCACCACTGAAGAAGCAATTAAAGTTTTACAAAGAAAGGGGAGCTTAAAAGAAGCTATAAAGGCGGCAATAGGCCGAGCTAGAGAATTGGCAAAGGATACTCATGAAAAAGTAAAAAGGAGCCAATCATGAAACGCATAGGCATAATCGGCGGAAGCGGCTTATATGACCTTGAAGGAATAAAAAAGATAGACGAAGTAAATATAACTACTCCTTTTGGCATGCCGTCTGATTTTTATACTATTTCGCAACTTAATGATATTGAAGTTGTTTTTCTGCCCAGACATGGCAGGAGCCATAATATAAACCCTACCCAGATAAATTACCGAGCCAATATATATGGGATGAAATTGCTTGGAGTCGATAAGATACTCTCCATTTCAGCCTGCGGTTCGTTAAAAGAAGAAATCAAACCCCTGGATTTTGTCATCCCTACCCAATTTGTCGACCGTACTAACCAGGCAAGAAAATATACTTTTTTTGAAGATGGTATCGTAGCCCACGTAAGTTTTGCATACCCTATTTGTACTGCTTTAGCTAAAAAACTACATGAATCAGCGCAGCAATGTAAGGTGAATGTCCATTATGGCGGGACATACATAAACATGGAAGGCCCTCAATTTTCAACCCTTGCTGAATCGAATCTTTATCGTTCCTGGGGCATGGATGTTATTGGAATGACCAATATCGCCGAAGCACGTCTAGCCAGAGAAGCAGAGATAGCCTATGTCACTTTAGCTGCGGTAACTGATTATGATTGCTGGCATCCTTCTCATGAAAGCGTAACAGTAGAAGAGATTATCAGTAATCTTACTAAAAATGTAGCAAATTCAAAAGCGGTAATCCGTGAGTTTATTATTAAAGCTGCAGAGGTGCCTAATAGCGCAGAGGATGCGCTTAAGTTTGCGATTCTAACCTCGAAAGAGCATATTCCCTTTAGCCTAAAAGAAAAGCTAAGTCTTTTAATCAATAAATATATCGGGCAATGAGTATTTTAGTGGTCGGTTCAGTAGCTTTGGATACGGTTAAGACTCCCAAAGGCAAGGTAAGCAGAGTTCTCGGGGGTTCGGCTTCGTATTTCTCCGTAAGTGCTGCAAATTTTTCTAAAGTAAGCCTTGTAGCGGTTGTAGGAGAAGATTTTGATCATTCTTATATCAGACTTTTAAAAAGAAGGAATATAAACCTTAATGGTTTAAAAAAACAGGAGGGGAAGACTTTCAGCTGGAGCGGTGAATACGGGGAAGACTTTGGCGATGCCAATACAATAGCCACCAACCTGAATGTCTTTGCCGACTTTAAGCCGTTCATTCCTGAGTCGCTCAAAAAACACCCCTATCTTTTTTTAGCCAATATAGATCCTCAACTTCAGTTAAATGTTTTACAACAGGTCAATCAGCCTAAAATAACAGCCTGCGATACTATGAATTACTGGATAAACACAAAACAAAAATATTTGGTCAAGCTTATAAAAAAAGTAGACATTTTTTTTCTAAATGAAAGCGAGGCCAGGCTTCTGACCCAGAAAAGCAATATCGTAAGCGCCGGAAAGAGGATCCTTAAGATGGGGCCTAAGGTGGTCTTGATAAAAAAAGGCGAAAACGGCGCTATCCTTTTTTCCCAAAAAAAAACCTTTGTGGCTCCCGCTTTTTTGCTTGAGAAGATTGTTGATCCCACCGGAGCCGGAGACACATTTGCCGGAGGCTTTATGGGGCATATCTGCAAAGCCAAGAAGTTGGATTTTACTTGTTTAAGAAATGCTGTGCTAT
>JAFGHG010000138.1 GCA_016939345.1 Candidatus Omnitrophota bacterium | reverse complement strand
TAAAGGTATTTTTTTACTGGCAGACCTCATCTGAATAATGTAGGGAGGCGGTTTAAGCCGGCCCGTATAGAATTATTTATATATAAAAAGAATACCATTCTTTTTAAGGCTTGAAAAGTACTTTCATCTGCTGATACCCATAAAGCGATTGACTCACAGTTTTTGGTCCTCTATAATAACTTTATAATGTTAAAGAAATATACTAAATCTATTATAGTTACCTTGTTTTTCCTGACCATTCTTGCAATAGGCTTTACTGTCTTTAAGGGCTATGGAGTCCACTGGGATGAAATCCAGAACCAGCGTTTTGGTTCCCGCTGGCTAAATTATGTCAGCACAACTTTATCCGATAAGGAAATTATAAAACCTCTTTTTTTAGACCAAGAGAATCATGGCTGGGTTCACGGCCCCTTTATAGAAGTAATCTTTTCCTTTATACATAATGACATCCTGAAGCTGAAAAGCCCTCGCTCGATAATTCTTGCCAGGCATCTTCTTACTTTTTTAACATTTTTTTTAGGGCTGGTCTTTTTTTATCTTTTGCTTAGGCTTTACTTTCAAGACTATAAATACTGCCTGCTGGCTGTGGGGTTGCTGCTATTGACCCCTCGGATTTTTGCTCATTCCTTTTACAACAGCGTCGACATACCTTTTTTATCTTTTTACATTATTTCTGCTTATACTCTACATAAATTAATTGATAAAAAATCTATTCCCCTGGCCGTCTTACACGCCCTGGCTTGCGCAATCCTTATTAATATCAGGCAAATCGGAATAATTTTACCTATCCTGACCATCAGCTATATACTAATTGAAACTTTAAAAGCAAAAGAAAACAAGGCTAAAAACGCTATAATTTTGGTATTTTATTTTATTGCCTTGCTTCTACTAGTATATCTTTTCTGGCCTTTAATCTGGTATAAGCCGCATTTAACACTCATAAAAGCTATCCAAAAAATATCTGCAAATTCCTGGAACTTAGAAACCTTATATAGAGGTAATTATATCAAAGGCTCTGATCTTCCCTGGCATTACCCTTTTGTCTGGATGGCTATAACCATACCGATCAGCTATATTATTGCTTTTGTTTTAGGCCTTTTTAGCCTGTTTAAAAATAAGAAGATGCAAAAATATTTATTTTTTCCCTTAACAGGGTTATTTCTTCCCATTATTGGAGTTATTATCTTTAAGATCAGTATCTATGACGGCTGGAGACACTTATTTTTTGTATACCCTTTTTTTATAATTATTGCACTCACCGGGCTTGACTCACTTTTTCTCATGATAAAAAAAATCTCTCCAGAATCTCTTTATAAAATGATAATTTTTATAATTATTTTAGCAACCATAGCTTCTCCTCTGGTGTTTATGATTAAATATCACCCTTATCAAAATCTTTATTTTAACCGCCTGGCAGGTCGTGACATGAAACAAATAAAAGAAAATTATGAACTGGATTACTGGGGCTTATCTTACCGCCGGGCCTTGGAATATATACTGGCCCATGACGGCCGGGAAAAAATCCAGGTTTATGCTGCAAACATTGCCGGTGAAGATAATGGTTTTATCCTGCCGGATAAAGAGCGCATGAGAATTATCTTTGCTCCCTCTTCTTTTTTCGCAGATTATTTCATTGGAAATTTTCGCTGGAATAAAGAGGATTATTATGCTAAAGATGATTTCTACAGCATAAAGGTCGGTAATGCAAAAATAATGGTAGTATATAAGTTAAAATGATTAAAGTCTCACTGATCATACCCTGTTATAACGAAGACAAGAATATAAAAGATTGTATTAACCACATACCTCACCTGCCATGGGAAAGAGAAATAATCGTTGTCGATGACGGTTCAACCGATAAAACCAAACAAATAGTTGCGCCTCTAGCAGGTAATAATTTAAAATTAATAAGCTATTCTGCAAATAAAGGCAAAGGTTACGCCCTAAAGCAAGGAATATCTCTATCAAAAGGTGAAGTCATTGCTGTTTTAGACGCTGATTACACAACGCTCCCCTCCAATCTGGCTCAGGTCTTGCTACCCCTCATAAACAATAGATGTGATTTTATCAACGGTTCCCGCTTTGTTTATCCTAGAGAAGGGGGTGCCATGCAATGGTCGCATTTGATTGCCAACAAATTTACTGCTGTTATTCTTTCCCTGGTATTAGGGGTAAGGCTGACCGATACCCTTTGCGGCTTCAAGGCCTTTAGGAAAAAAACCTTCTTGGAATTAAGAGAATACAGCTGGCCTGATTTCGAATTACTTATCTTGGCTAAAAAAAAGAGATTAAGGATCCAGGAGGTTGGTGTGCAGTATAAATGCAGAAAAGCCAATTCATCGAAGATGAATACTCTACGAAGCTGTCTTCATATGCCCTATCTGCTCCTCAAAAGTCTGCTTTATAGATAATTAGATAAAGTATTTAACTTAAAACTTCTTATTCCAAGGCATTATTGCAATATACCCGTTTTTGTATCATGGCCGGCTAATAAAGGATAAAAGGCAAGAGGGACAAGGATAGGCAAAATTGGATAAAAAATTCTTGGTTCATTAATATTGGCAAACCAAAATGCTGCTAAAAAGGCGACAGTAATAGTTATTGTATTTCTTTTCAAGAAATTATCTTCATCTTTTTTATCAAACATAAGATAGATAGAGAAAAAAACTCCTAAAAAGAACAGTGAGCTAAAAAAGTTAGAATTTACTGAGAAAAAATCAAAAATTATATACTCTAAATTTCTGACCCCCATAAAAAAATCCGGCCTAAGCGTCGGGCCTCTTATCAGCCTAATTCCAGCAAAGGGAATTAACCAGCAAATAAAAAAAGCAGAACTTTTTGTGATTGTTTTAAGCAAATCTTTTTTATTTATCCTTGATATAAAATAGGCTATGGCTAAAAATACTGCTGTTTCCCTGCTAAATGTTGCAAAAAATATCAGGGGACCAAGAAAAATATCTTTTTTATCTCGGATTAACATGTAGCCAATTATAAATAATGATAACTCTAAAAAATCTTCGGGGTAGTCGTAATCAAAAGACAATGGCAGTAAACAGCAAAAAATTATATTTATCAAAAAAGCAATTTTTTGATCAAACCATTTCCTTAAATAGATATGAAATAAAGGAAAAAGCGATAAAGCAAATATATAATTCCATATGCCTGCTGAATTGCGCCAAGTCAGACTAGGAATTATAGTTTTCAGCAAATAGGACAAGAAAGGCACCAGCACACGATATAAATAAGGGGTTTCTGCCGTACCATTAAATACATTAACAGGCACATGAGAGCTGGGCAAAGCCTGTGAAAGCCGTAAAAAAAACAATAAGGTGCTCATCACCAAGTATGTACTAAAGATTTTTTTAGTAGAGGTGTCTTTTATAAAAAAACGCAAACTTATCAATGAAAGCAAAAAGATAATAGACAGGATACCATAAAAGGTGAGAAAAGGGCTAAGAGGGTAGTCAACTTCACTTCTGACAAGATCTAAAACAAACTTGATCAATCCTGTTTTTTGAATTATTTTAAGATTAGTTTTGAATTCAATAACTTGAAAGCCAAGAAGCTCAGGACCAAAATAATAGTGCAGGAGTTCTGTTGCCAGCGCGAATAAAGCAAGGGTTATCGCAAATATTATGATTATCCTGGTTATTTTGCTCATGCAAATTAAAAATATTGGCAGTGAAAAGTTGCTCTAGATTATAAAAGCTGAAGAGTTAAATTACTGATCGCTCTTATCCCAGCCGCTGCTGCGGCTTCTGCCGATAACGATTAAAACTGCTATAATGGCAAAAAATATAGATGCCTGAAAAACAGTTAATATCCCCTCCCAGGCTTTATCATTTCCCAGCATCACTCCGGTAAGGCCCAGAAAAAAAGTAATAGTCCAGATAAAAACAACTGCTGCAATGGGCTTCAGCCCTAAATAAACTAAATAATGATGGAAATGATCTTTTCCGGCATACCTAAGCCATTCGATCAAGCTCTTAACTTTGCCTTCCTTTATACGCATTACTGTGGTAAAAGTCATATCGAAAATAGGCACCCCCAGGATTATTATAGGAATAGCGATTTTTACAATATGGTCGCCGGCCCAGTCTCCGGCAATGGCGATACCGGCCAGCATAAAGCCTAAAAAAGTGCTACCAGTATCACCTAAAAATATTTGCGCTTTTTTAAAGTTAAAAGGCAGAAAACCAAAAGATCCCATCAATAAAAAATAAGAAAGCACTGCCAGGCTGTCTTGTCCGGTTATATAAAGCACCACAGAAAAGAAAAAGGCATTTATTATAGCTGAACCTGCTGCCAGGCCGTTTAAGCCGTCTAGATAATTAAAAGCATTGGTAAGGCCCACGACCCAAAGTAAAGTTATCAATACTTCTCCGATAAAACCTAATAAGCCTGGCGTGAGAAAACTTATGCGGATGCCCCCAGTGATAAGGACTAGGGCGGCTATGACCTGGACAACAAAACGTATTCTTGCGCTTAAACCTTTAGCATCATCAATAATGCCTAAAATAAGTATTATTGTCCCTCCTAATAACAAAGGAAAAAAGCTCTTATAGGTCTGGGGATAAAAAAGAAGCCCAAACATGAAGCCTATATAAATAGCCAGCCCGCCCAGCAAAGGTATTGGTTTTTTATGGACCTTTCTTTCACTGGGCTTATCGACAATTCCAAATACCGGAGCAACAGTCTTAATTATAAAAGTAAATATGGCTGTTATAACAAAAACCAGCAGGCTTATTAAAAATCCCCTCATTTTTAAAACCTCACCTAACCTTGCCTTTACGTCTATCGGTTACGGTTACGATGCCCGTTTCGTAGTTCGGTGACGTAGTTCGTGTTAATATACAAGACGTTGCCTCTAAACTTAACCGATACGGGCTTCGTTACCCTAACCGTTACCGAAAACAAACACTATATTTCCCTCAATATTCTAAGGGCTTTGAAGCCTTCAGCATATTTTACCCTTCCTTGGTAACCCCTGAAAGTCGCACAGGATGTAGCACTTTCTATTATGGTCAGATTCTCTACTCTCGTGCGGTCTAGCTGCGAGGCGTGAAATTCAAGCAGCTTAATCTTATCCTGCAGTACATCTCCTATGTCCACGAAGATATCAGGCTCAAAATTCTGGGAAGTCGGAACCTCAAAAAACAAGACTTCCTTTATGTACCTGGTCGCTGAGATTCCGGCACTGGCTGCTGCCCGGTGGTCCTGATGGGTATCATGTGAATAATTGAGAAAAACTATGTCAGGATTGACTTTAGAAACTACATCTTCTATTTTTGATATCAGCTCCTTATTATCACTGAGTTCTGTATCGCGAAAATCACCCCAGAAAAGTTTTTTTACCCCTAAATACTTAGCCACCTCTTCCTGTTCTTTAGTCCTTACTCTTACATCACCGCCGACTCCTCCGGAAGTCAATATAAGCATGTTAAGATTATGTCCGGCCCGGGAATATTTAAATAAAGTGCCGCCGCAGCCGAATTCAATATCATCTGGATGCGGTCCTATTGCTAAAATATTCATATTTACTCCTTCGATTTATGGTTAAAATCGGTTACCAATTGTTAATATCAGTTAATGGCAGTTGCTGATGAATTTACTAATCCAACCATTGTTAACCTTTTTTAACCGATCTTAACTGTTATTAACCTCTCAATAAGATTTTTCTACTCTCCGGCCCTTCATTAAATAAAAGGTCTATTATCGATAAACAAGGCACAAACTCCTGCTTTTTGCCGCCAAAAACCTGTTGATATCTGGGATGAACGAATTCTTGATACTCTAGCCTAATTAGGGCTTGTTCAAACTGCTCCTGCTCCAGGTAGACTTTACCTCCTGAACCGGAAAGATAAATATCAGCATTGAGTTTTTTGCAGATCTCTATAATCCTGGCAGTGCTGGTCTTGGTTGTGCCAAGTTGAGATTCAAAATGAATAAGGGTTTCAATACCTAATTCGTTCATTATATAACCAGTTATAAAAACATTCAAGTCGATTAATCTCTCCCACTGCCTTTTTCCCAGGACATCTTCAAAAAAACCTGCATAGCGGTCAAAATACTTGGATTTTCCATAACAGCTTTTTATGCTGTTTAAATGCCTGCTTTGCCAATCTGTCTCATTGTCAATCAAAACATCTTTTATTTTTTGGTCTCTTAAACCTTTGGTGATTACAGGCACTGTAAGCCATATCCAGCCTTCTTTGGTCCTGATCTTATTGCGGTTTTGAAATTCTCTATGTTTATACTGGACATCATCTAAAAAGACAAAGCAATCACTACGGGCAATTTTATCAAAATAGCCCAACCAGGGTAAATACTGCGGCTGATGAACTGAAACTCTCATCTAAAAAAAATAAATTTATTATTAAGTAAAGGTTAATATCGGTTTCTAACAGTTAACATTGGTTACTACTAGTTACTTTCAATCTAACAACCTAACCATTAGTAACCGTTTTTAACCGGTTATAACTGTTATTAACTTTCCAAAAACAATCTATCATAAATCTCATTAATCCTCTGCATCATCTTCTTAGAAGAAAAGTTATCCCTTATCCACTGTCTGGCTCCTTGAGAGATAGCCTCTCTGGCCCTGGCATTATCTAATAAGTTATAAATAGCCTCACTCAGTGCTTCAACATCTTTTGCCGGCACTAAACAGCCTGAGATATTATCTTTGACTATCTCCGGTATCCCGCCCACAGAACTGGCTACAACCGGTATACCCTGAGCCTGGGCCTCAAGAAGAGTACGGCCCACAGCTTCATTTAAGGAAGGCTGGACTAAAATATCAAGGCCGGAAATTATCTCAAGGGCATCCTCTCTCCAGCCAAGAAATAATACATCATCTGCCAGGTTCAATGCTTTGCTCATGCGTTCTAATGATTTTCTTAAGCTGCCTTCTCCTACAATTAAAAAATTTACTCCCCGGCATAAACCCTTTATTTTTGCCGCAGCCATGATGAAATATTCGCATCCTTTCACCGGCTCAAGCCTGCCCACAAAACCAATCAATATCTTATCAGGGCTGACAGCTAATAGTTTTTTAAAAGCTTCTTTGGTCTCTTTATTCTCAGTACTAAATTCTTCCGGCCTTAAACCCGAAGGTATAACTTCAATACTTTTTTTTGGTTTTATTTTAAAAGCCAAAAAATCTTTCTTCTCAAGTTCTGTCAAAGCAATGATCACATCAGTGAACCCTGCGGCAAATCTCTCTAAGCATATCATGACTTTGCTCATAAATGAATTAAAATAACCGTAAAAAAGGTGGCCGTGCGACATATAGATTATTGCCGGCACTTTAGCCCAGTAAGCAGCAATCCGGCCGAGGAAACCTGCTTTTGCAGTATTGGCATGGACTATATCAAATTTCTCCTTTTTAAAAATGTTGTAAAGCTTAAATAAAGCAATTATATCCCAGAATAAATTTATATCCCTGCGCAGCGAAGTAATATTTATAATATTATCTGAAAAGCTCTTTAGAAATTCACTGTTCTTGAGGCTGGGATTTTTGGTAAGGCCCATAATAAGCTTTACCTCGTATTTATCCTTATCCAAGTCCTGGCAGAATATTTTAACCAGGTCAGCTGAACCAGCCCAATCCATGCGGGTTATGACTTGAGCTACCTTTATCTTAGGGTTAATATTAGTTACCATCGGTTAATAAGAGTTAATACCGGTTACAATCAAGGTTTAATCTTTTTCTTTTTAAAACGAGATTTCCATTTTCCTTCTCGGTCTAATTTATAAACCGAATCAACACAGCGATCAATTTGATAATTTGTTTTAGATATAAGACCTTTTAGGTCATCATGTTCTTTTTTGCTAATCAGTTTATCTTCAAAGCAATCATCTATATCACCCTCTAATTCGCTTAAAGAACCTCGTGATATTTTTATTCCCCTTATAAACTCACCTGCGGTATCCTTAGCGTAGCCTTCGCGTATATTTTGTTTAGCACTCCTAGCAGCATCTCGCATTTGGCTAACCAATCTGATATATCTACCATCAAAGTTTTCGGTTATTTGATTTACAATTCTACGAATTTCGCAGATGTTTTGATAAAACTTTAAATTTTCATAAGGTTGTTGGATCATTTTTATAACCGATTATAACCGTTATTAACCTTTCTTAACCATTAT
This sequence comes from Candidatus Omnitrophota bacterium, assembly GCA_016939345.1. Classification (GTDB taxonomy): domain Bacteria; phylum Omnitrophota; class Gorgyraeia; order Duberdicusellales; family 4484-171; genus JAFGHG01. The sequence goes on along the minus strand of JAFGHG010000138.1, from coordinate 2,022 downwards.
TAACTATTTTAGTAACGATACAATTCAGTACAGCGAGCACAGACCGGAAACATCTGGTTGCTTTTTAAAGTTTTTCTGAATTTTAGAGCCTGAGAGCTGTTCCACACCTTATTAAACGGCTTATCCTTTATATTGCCAAAACTGTAAGTCGAATTAAGACAAGGCCTTACTTCTCCGTCAGGAAACACATAAGCCACTATCCAGGGGCTGAGACAGCGGGCCTTGTATTCTTGAGGAAGATATGAAGGGTTATTATAATATTCTCTTAATCCTTTTTTTGAAAGATTGGGGTAAAAATCAACCCCGAAAGAATGATTAGAAGAAAGAATAGAATGTATTTTCCCGTAGAGCTTCTCAACGTCAATCTCAGGAGAAAAAACAAAACCTTCCCAGGCCTTCGAAGAAGCAGCTAGCTCCTGATCGAACTTGTCCTGCTTTTTGAGCAGGTCCTTATCTAAAAATATAAGATTATGATAGGTAAGAGAATCAACTCCTATTTCATCTGCTACATCTATAAGTTCTTCAAGCCGCTGGTAATTATACTTAGTCACAGTGCATTGCAGGTTAATAAGGGGTTTTTTTACCCCTTTTTTCCTTTTGATGTCTTGAAGCATTTTCAAGCCTTCAAAAATCAAATCAAATAAGCCCGGCATCCCCCTGATTTCATCATGAAGCTCTTTCCCGCCGTCAAGAGAAAGATTGAATTCGTCCAAGCCGGCAGAAACCAACTGTTCAGAGAATTTCTTAAGCAGGGCTCCGTTTGATATCATAAGGCAATGCATTTTTTTAGTCTTTATATACCTGATCAGGTCCAGACAGCGGGAATAAAGAAGAGGCTCTCCGCCAAAAAGAGTAATATTAGGTTTATATCCTGAAACTTCATCAAGCATGCCCTGATAAACTTCAAAACCAAGTTCTTCTTTTATCTGCTCGCTCCCCAGTTCTTTAGTAACTCCGCTTTCACCCCATTGTCCGCACATCTTGCACCTTAAATTACAGCGATGGGTCAAAAACAAGGTTATGGCCTCAGGATCAGCGCCTAAGCCGTCGCTACGCAGGTAAGATATGTTTGCCCTCAGGCGTTTTAAACCGACAGCGAAAGCATAAGCCGGCTGACGGTTTATTTTATTAAACAATCTTCTCAAATTCCTAAACGGAACCATTACTTATCTATCCTTTTTTTTGCTACACAAAACAAAGACAGGCCAAAAGGAAACTTGATACATTTTTCACAACAGGCAACCAGAGGTATCAACCGGTCAAAACAGCGGGTGCTGAAAGCCGGCATGCTCTTTCTCTTTAATATTTTGAAATTTAAAAACCAGCCCAAAGCTCCTAAAGCATTCATAAATTCTATTTTTTCGATTAAAAATCCTTTTTCTTCAAGTTTTGCAGTCAGTTCTTTTTTCGAGTATCTACGGCGATGATGCAGATTTTGATCAAAGCGGCCGAATAAAAACCGATGGGCAGGGACAACCAGCACGAGCCTCGCTTCATCCTTAAGAAGAACCTTTAATCTGGATATGGAATCACTGTCCTTCTCTATATGTTCCAGGACATTAATGCCTACAATAGTATCAAATGAGCTTCCGGCTAAAACCTCATTGATAATCCCAATATCAGCTTCAAATATGTCCACCGAAGGATTTGCACCAAAACGGTTTTGCAGGTGGTTAATATAAGCCGGATTGATATCAGTTAAAGTCAGGCTTCGGCCCCTGGCTATAAGATAGCGGGAAAATGTTCCTATGCCTGATCCGAGCTCAAGGACTTTTTTACCTAAAAACGGTTCTATTTTTTTGAATGTCCAGCGATTGTTATTTTTCATCATCCGCATGCGAAGCAGTGTGCTTTCGCCGACATTTATGCCCCTTGATATTGAACGCAAAAGCCAAAAAACACACCTAAAAAAATCAGTCCACTTTATCTTCTTTCCCTCATCATAACTTCTGCCGTTATAGGAAATCGGCACCTCATAGACAGCATAACGCCTTTTAAAAACCTCTGCTGTGATTTCAGTCT
>JAFGHG010000137.1 GCA_016939345.1 Candidatus Omnitrophota bacterium | reverse complement strand
ATTTCCGTCTTTGGCAATATATAAGTAAAATAAGGTATCATTTGAAACCAACAAGCTGACGTTTCTTGGTATAGATAAACTCTGGGCTTTAGCATCCCAATTCCACTGCACAAGCCCTTCTCCTTCTGAATTAAGGACAGTTAATGAATAGGGTTTTTTCTCCCAAGTACTAGTTTCCGGCCAGTAGAATTTTATCTTATAATCGCCCGGTTCTAATCCTTGGATATAAGCCTGATATGGTGCCTGGCGCATATCCCATTTCTTAGTTTCATTTTTGGAGTAATGATAGTGGCAGTCAACACTAAAAAAAGTGACAGCTGTAGACTGCTGCCCGGCTGCATCAAGGCAAGCATGAAAAAATCCCGGACTGTATGCATCGCTCGTTGAATCCTGGCCCCTTTCATCCTCTATCGGGTTGTGGCCATGACGCCATTCAGGAGCAAAACTATACTTTCCCTCTGTAATAGTCATGGCTATTCCTTCAAAACCTGGATACCAGTTTCTCCATTGATCATCGATAGCCCAGAGAATGAAACCTTTATCTGTTCCTCTGCGCTTTATTAAGCCATGTTTTGAGTTATACCAATTAAGGCCGCCGCATTTTGTGGTTTCATGATGGACTCGCTGGTCCAGTTCCGGACGAATAAATATTTCAATAGATTTTATCTCTTTGGAAGCCTCTACTATCCGATAATTAAATACAAAAAGATTTTGTCCTTCTTTTAAGGCGACGGTTCTGGTTATAACTACCCTTAAGTTATCACGTTCAATAAGGTACTTCCAGGTCGGCAAAGGATAGGCCTCAAAACTTTCAATAGTATTTGAACCCAAAGGCATAGCAACTTTACTATCATCTTTTAATGTAATCTCAATGTCTTCCAGCATCCCCCTGAAAATAATTCTTCTCTGTTCATCAGGATTATTGTAAAGTAAATTGGCCTGAAACCCGTCGTATTTGCTTGTATAGCCGCTGGTATAATAATCATGTCTTGCTAAAGGTCTTACCGGTATACGTAAAATACTTCCCAGGCCGTTGGAAAGGGTTATTGAATTATGTGGATAAAATCCTTCGGTTATCTCTTCTGAGTTCAAACTCATCGATAAAGCCTCCGGCTCTGATTTAGAAATAACTTTTGTATGTTTAGGCAATACCCTCAAGTGATAAACTTCTTTTTCCCAGATTGCATGCTCGGCAGAAGCACCAAAATCTGACCAGCAGAATCTAAGTTCATACCTGCCCTCTGTCAGCCGATAGACCCTTGCTTCATAATAACCCTTATCATGTTTATATGTCGGGCAAAATGCCTCCTCTAAACCAGTCTTGCTATTTCTTACTGTTAAAAAGAAAGAATTATCGTTCCTTATAATGAGATGAGAGTCTTGGGCAAGGACAACTTCTCTATTTTTGTTCTCCCAATCCCATATGGTTTCAAAGTTAGCAGCATTACGCCCATAGTCGGGTTCACTGGTTAAATTATGTGATATTACCTTTTTTTCAACCAGTTTGAATATTGCAACCTGGCCCGGCATTAAAGTATAAATGAAATTCCTGCTATCAGTATCAACCACATCCTGGCTTATAAGATCAAGAAACACCAGGCGGGTCGCACTGCCTATATTGAACAATTGGGCTATTGGCATAAAAAAGCTTATTTCTTTTTCTAAAGAGCTTAAATTTGCCAGGTAGATAATATTATTGTCCCGATAGCTCTTGGCAAAAGATACTAGGCAACGCCTATCATTATTATCAATAAGCAGCACTTTTGAATTACTTATTGCCGGATTTTCTTCTCTTATTTTAGTAAATAAATTTATCCAGCGTGAAAAATCATGTTCTCCTTTAGAGCTTGTTCCCCACTCGGTGCGGTTAACAACACCTCGTTCATCGCGGAACTCAGTCTTTATCTGATCAGTGCTTGCATACTCATCAAGGCTCAATATTACCGTCTCAAACCGAGGAGCAAGACAAATTAATCCTAGAAATCCCGGGGCAACTGTTTCAACCGCTCTGTCCAAATTAACTTTCTGAGGGGAATCAATATTTGCAAGATACTCAAACATGCCTGAATATTCCTTTGCCCAACGCTGGCTGTCATGAGTATCAACTACGGTAAGAGCCATCCCTCTTGAAATACCTTCCAGGTCCGTGCATAAAGCACCTAATTCCTTGGGCTTTAAATCAAGAATAAAGGCATATTGCAAAAATCCTAAACGTTTAAAGTTTTCAAATGCATGCATATCAGCGCCTAACTGCTCTACCAAAGCAAGCAGATCATTATCAGTAAAAAATTCTGATAATTTATCCCAGAGATTTGTGCTGTATATATGTCTTTGGGCGCTCTCTCTATAAGAACCGCGGCCATAAAAGTGCAAAGCATCAAGTCTCCAGCCGGATATCTTAGATACTTTCTCGCCAAAAGCCATGTCAAAAACCTTATTCCAAAATTCAAAAGGAAGTTGCCGGGGGTCTTTGTAGCCTGCCTGCACATATTGATCAATAACCCTTTCATTCCATCCGGCTAGATCTCCCCAGCACTGTTCGTTGCCGCCTGAAGGGTCTTTGAATCCCGGCGGATCCACTTCAAACCCAACAAGCATTGAAACATCATTTGCTGTAGACTTGGCAAAATTTTCTTTTATTTCTTTAGGCACTGCAGCTCCCAGAGAATTTAATTCTGTTTCAACATCAGCTAATAAGACCTGAGCTTGCTCAATATATCTTTGCATACTTTCTGCGCCTTGAAGAGATTTCTCGCCCATTTCAACTAATGCCTGGTTGAAGGCCGTATCTTTAGTTAGATTCTGCATAATCTGAATCCTAACTACCTGCAAAGCAACCCAGCGGTTAACCATCTCTTCATGGGCAAAAAATTGGTTATGAAACATTACATCAGCGCTGTCTTTTGCCCGGTAATAAGGAAAGTCTCCCAATATCCTTATACCTTGGTCATAGCATTCTTTTATCAAACTTAAAAATTGCTCAAAATTGACAAATTGTTCATAAAGAACATATTGAGCAATATTATTGGTTCGGACAAAATCAGCATTGCTATAAGCAGCGCCGTATACTATCTGTTCAACACCCAATGAGATTTTTCTGGAAATGAATTCGGCATATTCCCTTAATCCGGTAAAAGAAGAAAGAACATCAAATTGAGCCCGTCTTGAACCATTCTCGTGTTCTAAAAAGTAATTAAATTTATCTATCGGCCTTCTTCCTCGGTCTTGAACTTTTTTCCAATCTATAAATCTGGGTGATAGGGCATATACTGATATGGGAGTAAAAGGGCTTGCGCAAGGCGTAGGAAATACTGGAGACAACAAGAAAAGATTCTTGCCTAGTTCTCTCTCTTTAGCGGTAATATATTCTTTTAATCCGCTCCAGTTAACCTCTAAGCCTGCTGCCTCCATATCAGGCATAAAAACATACATTGGATGAGCAGTTGATAATTCAAACCAGCTTGGAGTATT
>JAFGHG010000136.1 GCA_016939345.1 Candidatus Omnitrophota bacterium | reverse complement strand
GTGGAAAATCCACCGCCCTTAATTTTAACCTAAGTCAGTTTACTGTACTTCGCCGTAGTTGCTCGGGCATCCGCTTCCGGTATGTGATGTTTCAGCACCGGTATTGGTTGAATTTGAACGGCAAAGAACGCCGTCTTCATCAACATAGAAGCTGTGTCCCTGAGTCAATGTCTGAGGTATGGCTGTTGCATAGAACTGTGCAGGAGTTACGCCGCCGGTAGCAAATGTATAGCCCTGTTTGTTTCCGCCGGCAAGTGTTGAATCAATATATGGCGGATCATCATCATCCAGAGAAGCTAAAGTTGCATAGTTCGAATGTGTTGCCCTGTAAGCGACCTGGGCAGCAACCAATGTGTGCATGGCAGCAGCTGCATTTGATTCGTTGGCATTGGAGCGAGCTCTCAAGAGGTTGGGGATAGCTATCGCGGATAAGAGTGCAATGATAGCGACTACGATCATAATTTCAACAAGAGTAAAACCTTTTCTCATACTACACCTCCAAGGGATTGAATTGATCAAAGTTCCTTGTTTACAGCCTTTTCACCTCCTTTGTCAAAGAACTCCAATCACTAATTATAAGAATATATAAGCCCAATTAAAATATAACATTTATTTAAAGACCTGTCAACGAGTAAACTTACTAAGGCAATAGTTTTATAATCTATTGTATAACAAGCAGTTATGTTAAAATATTTTATATTTTTTTCTTTTTAAACAGCCTTTTTAACCGATAAAAGATAAATTTGCAATTTGCTTATTTTCTTTAAGTTATAAACTAATGCCCGGTGAGGTGCTGGGTGATGCCTATTATAGGCATAAAAAGGGCGACTACAATTCCTCCGACAACAATGCCTAGGAAAGCAATGACAATAGGCTCGATAAGACTGGCTAAACCAGCTACCATGGCATCGGTTTGCTCTTCATAAAACTCGGCTATTTTCGAAAGCATATCCTCAAGCCGTCCGCTCTTCTCTCCTACTGCTATCATCTTTACCACCATTACCGGAAAAACTCCGGTTTTGCCCAAAGGAACTGAGATCGGCTGGCCTTCCTGTATTGATTTTTGAGAAGCAAAAACAGCATCTTCGATTATCTTATTTCCTGAAGTCTTACCTACAATATCAAGACACTTGACTATAGAAACACCGCTTTTTACCAAAGTGGCAAAGGTGCGGGAAAATTTAGCTATTGCTATTCTTTTTATTAATTCGCCGAATACCGGAAGCATTAAAATAAAACGGTGGAAAGCCTTTTTGCCTTTAGGCGTGCTCACAAATTTGCCAAATAATATAGAGCCCACTACTCCTCCGCCGACCAAAGCAACGATTACCCATAATGAGGTCAAAAAATCGGAAATATTAATCAGTATCTGTGTGGGCAAAGGCAAAGCTCTGCCTAATCCGGCAAAGATGTCTTTAAATGTCGGGACTATCTTAACCAACAAAAATCCGGTAATACCCACTGCCATAAGCATTACTACAACCGGGTAATAAAGGGCTGAGATTACTTTTTTTCTAAGGGCATTACTTTTCTCAAGATAAACCGAGACCCTGTCCAGAATAGCCGGAAGGTTTCCTGAAATCTCAGCTGCCTCTACCATGCTTAAGTATATTTCAGGAAAAACGTCTTTATGTTTACTAAGGGCTGAAGAAAGAGCTGCACCTTCACGCACATCTTTTAAGACATCGGAAATCACCTTTCTAAAATAGGCGTTTTCTACCTGTTCTTCTAAAATACTAAGACATTCGACAACCGGGATGCCTGATTCGATCAAGGTAGTAAACTGGCGGGAAAAAACAACCAGGTCTTCAATATGGACCTTTCCCTTTTTCTGGGAGACCTTTTTCTTCTTTGATTCGCTTATAGAAAAGATAATATAACCCTGTTTATGAAAGTGGGCTATGACCTTTTCCTGGGCCTCGGCTTCTATGACCCCTTTTAAGACTTTACCGTTCTGATCCTTGACTACATATGAGAAATATTTCATACTTTAATTATATAGATTTATCTTCGAGTTACAAGCAGTAAATCGTAATATGTTTATCGGTTGTTAGCAGGAATCGTAACACGTTTAAAGGTTGGGTTAATAAAAGTATTATTAATAAAAACGAACAACACTTGACGCTACCCGTTTCGAGTTACGCAACCCTATAACAATTAACGAAAAACAATACAACTATGGCTATTCAGAAGTCACCCTTATAACTTCTTCAATCGAGGTGGTTCCTTCCATGCATTTAATCAGTCCGTCCTCCTGCAAAGTATTAAAACCTCTATGCTTTTTGGCATACTCTACAATTTCGGCTTCTGGCCGCTCTTCGATTATCATCTCTTTTATGTGCTCATCTATGGATATTATCTCTAGTATCGCCACCCTGCCTTTGTAGCCGGTCTGATTGCAGTTGGAACAACCCTTTGCCCGGTAGAATTCCTTTATGCCGCCATGAGCTTTGCAGAATTCTCTTATTCCCAGGGTATCTATAAGGTGCTCTTCTATGGTATACTTCTCCCGGCATCTGGGGCAAAGTGTCCTGACCAGGCGCTGGGCTGTTAAGGCCACAAGAGAAGAAGCTAAAAGAAAGGATTCGGTACCCATATCGCGCAAGCGTGTAATCGCCCCAACAGCACTGTTTGTATGCAAGGTAGAAAGTATTATTTCTCCGGTAAGTGAAGCCTTGATGGCGATATCAGATGTTTCACCGTCTCTTATTTCTCCAACCATTATGATATCCGGAGACTGCCTGAGCACCGAACGCAGTCCTGAAGCAAAAGTCAATCCTATTTCCGAATTAACCTGTATCTGGGTTATACCCTCTACGTGATACTCGACAGGTTCTTCAATGGTGATGATATTTTTCTCAGGTGTATTTATCTGATTGATTATTGAATAGAGTGTTGTTGATTTTCCTGAGCCGGTCGGCCCGGTTACCAAAATAATGCCGAAAGGAGCCCTTATTGACTGTTCAAAAAGCTCAAGGGGTCGGGCAGAAAAACCTAATTTTTTTAAACCAATCGAAAGGCTTTCTTTATCCAGGACTCTTAAAACAAACTTTTCGCCGAAATTTGTGGGAAGACTTGAAACTCTAAAATCTATCTCTCTATTTTCAAATTTTACCTTAAACCGCCCATCCTGAGGAAGCCGGGAATCGGTAATATCTAAGTTTGAGATGATTTTCAAACGGGCAATTACCGCTGCCTGGTTTCTTTTGGGGAAACTGAAATCCTCAATCAGCACACCGTCTATTCTGTACTTAACCAGTAATTTGTCTTCATAAGGCTCGACATGGATATCAGAGGCCCTTTTTTTCAAGGCATTGTAAACGATCAGATCCAAAGCCCTTACTATCGGCGGCCGCTTACTTTCGGATATAAGGCTTTCCAGGTCCTCCTTGTTCTCGCCCACCTCCTCAATATCAAAACTCTCTTCCTGTTCATCAAGGGATTTTGTGATGTCGTCTACTGTCTTATACAATGTCCCCAGGACCTTGGAGATATCTTCCTCACGGGAAAGAACCAGGTCTATCTTCTCCGATGAAGTTATTATTTTTATGTCATCATTAGCTATAACATCCAAAGGGTTGGCTGTGACTAAAGTAAGCACATCACCCATGCGGCAAAGGGGTATAACCCGGTATTTAAAAGCTGCTTCTTGAGGCAAAAGATCCCGGTTGTTCATGGGGACTTTATATTTTTTAAGGTCAAGAAAGGGTATCTTAAGTTCCTTGGAAAGGATCAAAAGTATCTCTTCTTCATCGATAAAGTTGCTTTCGACAAGCTGGCGCTTAAACTCGTTATAGCTTGTAGTTTCCTTGGAAATTTCTTCCAGACGGTCTTTGTTGGCATTCTTTTTTTTCAGGATATATTGTAAAATTTTTTCTTTAACAGTCATAAATTAATAAATTAATAAAGTATCTCTTATCTCGTGAATAGTATCTAGTATTAAATCCTGCAGGTTATTTTTTAATATCACCGGCTTTGTCTTTAGAGATAATAAATACAAGCAACTAGATACTAACCTTTATTTATTGGTTCATCAGCATTAGTGGTCTTAAGGACTTCTTCCAGGGTGGTTACTCCCTTTTCTACCTTGATTATACCGTCTTCTCGCAATGTACGCATGCCCAGGACTCTTGCTTCCTTTTTCAAAACGCTTTCCGAGACATTAGAGTTTATCAGCCTTTTCATCTTTGGGTCTACCCGCAAATATTCACAAAGAGAGATCCTGCCTTTATAGCCTGTATTCTGACAGAAGCTGCAGCCCTTAGCTTTAAAGATATCTATCTTTTCCCTTATAAGATATTTTTTTCTTACGGCCGAAGACATATCCATGGGCTCTTTACATTTCGGGCAAAGCACCCTAACCAAACGCTGGGTTATGACTCCGATCAAGGTAGATGATAACAAAAACGGTTCCACCTCCATATTTATAAGCCGGGTTACTGAGCCCGGGCTGGTTGTGGTATGAAGCGTAGATAAGACAAGGTGGCCGGTAAGTGACGACTTTATGGCCATATCGGCAGTAATCGAATCGCGTATTTCTCCGATCATGATTATGTCTGGATCCTGACGCAGAATAGAACGAAGTGTAGAAGCAAAGGTAAGACCGATCGACGGGTCTATACTGACCTGGTTTATACCCCTTAACTGGTATTCAATAGGGTCCTCAACTGTCACAATGTTTTTTTCAGGTGTATAAATATGGTTAATTACTGAATAAAGGGTAGTGGTTTTCCCCGCGCCTGTAGGCCCGCAGGCAAGTATAAGGCCGTGCGATTTAAAACTGTCTTCTTTCAGCTGCTTCAGGACATCTTCTTCAAGGCCCAAAAGGTCAAGATTCAGCAAGGCTGTGCTTTTATCGAGGACGCGAATGGCAACCTTCTCGCCTAAGCTTGAGGGAAGTATTGAGACCCTGAAATCGACATTTTTATTAAGGATTTTTCCTCTAAACCTTCCTTCTTGCGGAAGGCGGTGCTCAGCGATATTTAAATTACACATTACCTTGACCCGGGAAACAATAAAAGGGTGCATCTTCTTGGGAAATGTCTCAAGTTCTCTTAAAATACCGTCTATACGCAAACGCAGGCGGCTGGCATTCTCCAGAGGCTCAATCAGGATATCAGAAGTCTTTTCTTCAACTGCTTTTTTTAAAAAAGAATTTGTAAACTTTATAACCGGGGCTTCTTCGATAGAACGCACAATATCGTCTTCTGATGTCTCCTTTGAGGTTTCTCTGATAATTGTAAGATTATCGACTTTTTGGTCTTTGATTATTTCATCTATAGACTCAGTAGGGGCTTTAAGGTAATTAGTTACTATGGCCTCTTTTATTTCTGAAAGAGGGGCTATCACCGGATTTATCTCGCAGTGAGTGAGTTTTTTTAAATCATCTGTAGCCAGAACATTTAAAGGGTCTCCCATAGCCAAGGTCAGGGTGTTGCCGATCTTACCTATAGGCACAACATTATACTCCCGGGCAACTCTCTCAGGGAGCAGAGCCAGGACTTCTTTGGGTATATTAAGATTAAGTATCCTTACCGGGGGTATGGAAAGGTAGCCGCAGAGGGCATCTATCATCTGTGGCTCCTTTATATAACCAAGCTTTAATAAAGTCTCTACCAAAGAACCGCCTCTTTTTTGATGGGTGGTCAAAGCCTTGTCCAGGTCCTCTTTGCCAAGAAGTTTTTTTTCGATTAAGTAATCTGTAAATTTTGCTCTTTTGGCCATAATCTCTTATTTATATTCTTTAGAATAGAAAGGCGAGTTTTTTATTTTTGCTCTTTGGCCTGGAAAAACTTTTCCATGCTCTTTCTTATATCTGAAGGCGTGCTTACAAAAATCTGGACGTCACAATTTATTATATCCTCTAAATCCTCAACAGCCTGGATATTCAAAGGGTTAGCCATGGCTATGGTCAAGGTATTGCCGATCTTGTCTATAGGAATAAGGCAATAATGGCTGCAGACATTTTTGGGAATAAGCTTTATAACCTCTTCGGATATCTCGTAATTATATAAAGGCAGGTAGGGAAAACCGAATTGCAGAGAAAGGCAGTAGGCGATATCTTCTTCTTTGGCAAAGCCAAGATTTACGATTATCTCGCCGATAAGGCCGCCTTCTTTTTTCTGGGCCTCAAGAGCCTGAGTCAGCTGGCTGTTGTTTATCACCCCTCTTTCTACAAGAATTTGTCCTAAAGGTTTATCAATTTTTTTATCAAATTTCATAAGCTCTAGTAAATCATTTAAGGCTGTGGCTGCTGGCAAAATCAAGCAGGGCTTTGGCATTAGAACCATCTACCGGGTTTTCGGCTACCGAAAAAATAAATTCCAGTTCATCAGAGAAAGCCTTGACCAGTCTCTGTCTTAACTCCTCGGCTGTATCCTTGGAGTGGCGCTTGTTGGTCTCAATCAAGATTGCCCCAAAAGCACTCGGGCCGATTCTCCCAGCTATGTCAATAGATTTTAAGACTCCCCTGAATATTTTAGCTGCTTCCTTTAAAGCTTTTTCACCTTCTATCTGGCCGAATCTCTTCTGATAATCAGAAAAATTTGTTATCTCAGCCCTCAAAAAACCGCAGGGCCTTTGGTAAATCCCAGCCCTTTTGATCTCTTCGTTCAATCTATCGATTATAAGCCTTTCATTATATAGGCCGGTCAGATAATCTACTATTTCCAGAGATTCTATCTTCGACGAAAGCTGTTCATGCTCCCATATAAGGGTAACATTTTGGGCAAAAAGGTTCAAAATATCAAAATCATCCTTGCTGAAAGAAAAACCTTTTTTTCTTGAGCCAACCCCGACCATGCCCATAACCTTGTTCTTCAATATTATAGGAATTATGGTTATGTTCTCAATAGCCAGATTATCTAAAAGTGAAGAATAAAAGCTTTCTTTATTGCTGCTGTCTAGAACTATACTATGGCGGACTCGCAAAAGGTCCTCGGCGTTATCCTTTATGAATTTATCCATAAGAGAACATTCGCTGCCGGCGCAGGCGATGACTTTTAAATCCTTTGATGAATTTTCTTTCAAACAACAAAAACAAACATCGGTCTCAAGCAGCTGCTGCAAGTGATAGGTAAGAAATCTTACCACCTCATCAGCCGGGGCATCTTTGGAAAAAAGATCATTAGCCTGTAAAATCGTCGAAAGGATCAAGACCTTTTTAGAGACTTCTCTATTGAGCTGATCTGTCTTTTGAGTGAAATCCTTGATCTGCTCAAAGCCGAACTTGACCTTATCGGAAAGGATTTTAATTGCACTTTCTAAGCCCTGGACTTCATCAAAAACAAAAGGCATCTCTTCACCTATACTGTCTAAAGCTTTTCCTGAGTGCCTGAATATCCTCCTAAAAGCATAGATGATCTTAAAGATTATCCCCCAGCCCACAAAAACAATCAGCCAAAGGCAGATCACGCTCCAGAAAGAGATGAGTCCCTGATCGTGAGTATAGAAAACCGCCAATAAAGGTATTAAGGTAATAAGAGAAACTGCAATCCAGATTTTTCTTTTCAGGCTAAGATTGGCAAAAGTTCTCCTAGGACCTTTCCTCATATAAAGGTAATATTATCATTTTTTGTAATAAGTGTCAATTAAGTATGGCGGGCAAGGCTATGGCTGCTTATTGATAAGCATTTCTCTCAGGAACTTGTTCTTAGATTGTATATTAAGCAGCTTTTGCAGCATTTCTCGGCCTTCAAGGTCAGTGGGATTTTTCTCTACCTTTTCTTTAAACTTCTCTACTGCCTCATCGAACTTTACAAGGTTTTCATCTATCTGGGGGTTATCCCGCTCTGTAAACTCCGCCTGCAGCTTCTCAATCAGCTCAGGCCCCATCTCTGATCTCATTATTTCCAGTTTTTTCCTGTTATATTCATCCCATTCAGCCGGATCTAAAGAATCGGGTTTACGGTTAAAAAGCTTGTCTTCGATCACAATGGGTCTAATGTGGCGTTTCTTTTCTCTTTCTTGTGATTGTTCCTGCACAGGCATTGCTTCTTTGTTCTCGGCGGCAGAGGGAGAATCTTTTACCTTGAGCGGTGAGAAGATGGATTGGATTTTCCAAGTACCAATAAGGATTATGGCCACAAACAACAAAGAGAATAATAATAAAGACACTATCCGCTTTTTATTTTCCATAAAGCCCCTGCCAATCGTTGTTATGACTTATATCTACTTATAGCTGCTGCCAATCCTTGTTAAATATCCCTGTGGTTCCTGCTGAAAAAATATTACCTATGGATATATCTCCGTAATTTTCAAATCCCGGAGGAACTGTTCCGTTTGCTGGAAAATTTATAAATTTTCCAGCCAGGACTGCCACCATATTCACCTCATCATTAGCTATATAAACGCCATCTGTGGTGCTGGCACTGGCTATTGATAAGAAATTTACATCATCATGGGCATAGGTATTAAGATTGTGATTAGTCAATAAAATCCCTGCCTCATCATAATCTTCCCAGGCAATAACATTAAGCCTTCCAGTGCTGTTGCCTGACTGTAAAGGCTCTACATAAGTAACTGTACCGGTTGATATTATCGTCATGTCAGCGTTGTTATTAAATATTTCTCCGGCTCCGAACAGGATATCAACATCTCCGGCACCTTCATTTCCCTCAACATAGAGTATCTTTTTATCTTTTAGAGTAACCGGTTCTCCGTCATCTTCAAGGACTTCTCCGCCTACCAAAACCTTACCCTCTCCTGTCCAGCCTGGCCAGATATCAACATCGCTGTCGGTCTGTATATAAACTACTTCATCAGCACTGTATTCGTTTATCACATCGAGGTTATAATCTTTAAAGTCTGAAAAATCATCGTCGTCTGAATCAACATCTGTTTCTCCATCAGGAAAAACCACCTTAGGGTCAGGATCATCGGTCCAGGTGTAAGTATAACCGTCATGGGTTGTTATCCAGCTATTGTTCACTACATAATCATCATTAAAAACCCTGTATTTAAGAACTTGATTCCCCACAACAGTATTGCCTACAATATCCATTAAAAACAAAACCCCTGAACCCCTTAAGATATTTCCGGCTGTAACCGCATTTCTAAAAGTGCTGGGGTAGTCGACACTGAAAGTTATCTGCTTTTGATAAGCATCATCAATGGTTGCTGTTACGGTTACTTCTTTAGTGGTAGCACCTGCTGAAGAAACGCTTATATTAAATTCACCGTTCTCGCCAATTTGGCGTTCGGACTGACTTAAATTTACGTAATCCCAGTCAGGGTCGCTTTTTAAATTATAAAAAGCCCTGGTCACTCCAGCTTCAGCCACCCAGAAAGAACGCACATTTTCAGCATATGTGCTCGTGGACCGGTTCTCGACAATGCTCCTGGAAACCACAGCTATGCCCAGCAGGCCGACAAAAATAGTCAAGATACAGGTTATTATCAAGGCAACGGCTTTTTTCATATTACACCTCACTTTTTATCTATTACTAAACCCAAATATTAATTCTTACTCGTTGCGCGGCTTTAATACCGACTTTAGATAAAAATAACTGCTGTCGTCTGGATCATCGTCTATAGGATACATTATGTTGTCACCGCCCCTGTATTGCTTGGAGGCTCGTATCGCAAGCTGAAGCGGCGTAGATGAATCACAGCTCAAATTACATGTCTGATTCCCTATGGGCCCGTTCCAGCAGCAAAAGTATAATGTTTCAATGTAGCTGCCGACAACCTGGCAATCATCATCATCCCAGGAAACAGCGCAGCTTTTATCCGTTGTCTGATCATAAATCAGCTGGCTGATATCAGTAGCTCCTCCGTTATAACTAAAATCAGCTAGATAAAAATGTACTCCGGACTTGCTTAAAGTATCAAACTCTATCTCATCAGTAAGATTGATTGTTATATTATAGTCAAACTCCTGAGTCACCTCTGAGCCCAGAACAATGCCTGTTGCCCCGCGTAACTCCCTGGTTAAGGCATCTAAAGCTCTGCGGGCTTCATTCTGAAGCTGAGTAAGTTCAATGTCTCTCTGCCATGTCTTATCACCCATAACAAATATCTGCTGGGTGGCAGCGACAATAATGCTTAATATGCCTATGGCAATAAGTATTTCGATAAGAGTCATAGCTTTCTTGTTGTGGCTTATT
>JAFGHG010000135.1 GCA_016939345.1 Candidatus Omnitrophota bacterium | reverse complement strand
TGCCTTTTTTGGGAAAATCAGGAACATCTCTTATGCATTTTTCTAAATTCATAAACACTCCTTCTTGGCTTGACAGGCCGCTCCTTAAAGCTCTTTTTCCTGTTCTTCCAAAGCGTATTTCTGAACTTTTTTAAGGGCCTCTTTTTCTATCTGGCGCACCCTTTCTCGAGAAACATTTAATTCTCTGGCTACTTCGGCTAAGGTATGGGGTTTTCCGTCAGTGATACCGAAACGAAGATCCAGAACCATTCTCTCTCTATTGCCCAAAGATACCAGCAAGTGGTCTATTCTCTCTTTGTTAAAAAGCTTATCTACTGTTTTTTCTGTATCAGAAAAATCCTGACCCTGGATAAAGTCGCCCAGCTGAGAAACCCCATCGCTTCCTACTGGAGCCTCCAGGGAAGCTTTTCGCTGTATCCACATCTCAATTTCGCCGACTTTATCTACCGGCATTTTAAGACGCTTGGCTACTTCAGACCGGGAAGGCTCACGGTTTATGTTCTGGCGTAAAGACTCTTTTGCTTTTTTGTATTTTGCGATAAACTCGCTCATGTATACGGGGATGCGTATGGTCTTACCCTGGTCAATAATAGCCCTGGTTATAGCCTGACGTATCCACCAGGCAGCGTAGGTGGAAAAACGAAAGCCCCTGCGGATATCAAACTTATCAATAGCCCGCATAAGCCCGATATTGCCTTCGGCTATCAGGTCCATAAGCGAAAGCGAGTAGCCTGAGTAATGCTTGGCAATGTTGACTACAAGCTTAAGATTGCAATTAATCAGTTTTCTTCTGGCAGTGATATTGCCTCTTTTGGCTTTTTTAATCAAGTCAACCTCTTCCTCTTTTTTTAAAAGAGGCAGGTCTTTGATGCGTTGTAAATAGGCTCTTATTGCTTCCATAAAAAATAATTATTTTTTACTTTTTTTGCCAGACTTCTTTTCTTTTAATACAGCTTGAGCTGCAGATAACCTGGCTATCGGAACCCTGTAAGGTGAACAGCTTACATAGGTCAACCCCACTTTGTGGCAAAAATCAATTGATTCCGGGTCTCCGCCGTGCTCGCCGCAAATGCCTAATTTAATATTTTTACGTGTTTTTCTGCCTAAGTCAACTGCTGTTTTAACCAATCTGCCTACGCCGTTTACGTCAATTGTCTGAAAAGGATCGCCCTCGTATATGCCCATATCTACGTAGTCACCTAAGAATTTTCCGGCATCATCCCGGGAAAAACCGCAGCCCATCTGAGTTAAATCATTGGTTCCAAAAGAAAAAAATTCCGCTTCTTTTGCCACCTCGTCAGCTGTCACAGCAGCCCTGGGCACTTCGATCATGGTGCCTATCTTCAATTCAAAAGGTAAAACCTTAAGCTTTCTCTCTTTCTTTATTGTTTCTATTGTCTGAAGCACTATTTTTTTCTGCAAGGATAACTCTATCACATTGCCGACTAAAGGTATCATTATTTCAGGCTTAACCTTTACCTTCTTGGCATTTACATCCAAAGCAGCTTCAATGACTGCCCTGGTCTGCATTTCAGTTATTTCCGGATAGGTAATGCCTAGACGGCAGCCTCTATGCCCAAGCATAGGATTAAACTCATGAAGCGAATCAACCGTATCCTTAACATAAGTATAGCTGATTCCCATTGCTTGCGCCAGATTTTTCTGGCCTTGTTCATCCTGGGGAAGAAATTCATGCAAAGGAGGGTCGAGAAAACGTATAGTGCAAGGATAACCCTTTAAAGCCCTGAAAATCCCTTCAAAATCAGTTCTCTGAAGAGGAAGCAGCTCTTTTAAAGCCTCAGTATACTGAAATAAAGGCTTCTTTAACTCAGCGGTCAGGGCTTTTTTCCTGGCTTCGTCGCTCTCCTGAGCGATCTGATCTCTCAGATTTTTAACCCTCTGGGCAACAAGTATCATTTTTCTAAATGATGTAATCCTTTCACCCTCAAAGAACATATGCTCTGTTCTGCATAAACCGATGCCTTCAGCTCCGAAAGCAATCGCTACCTCAGTATCTTTTGGTGTATCAGCATTTGTTCTAACACCTAACCTTCTTACCTCATCAGACCATTTCATTATTATTCCAAAAGGACCGGTCATTTTTGGGGTTATCGTCTTTATTTTTCCTGAATAAACAACGCCTTTGCTTCCGTTTAAAGATATCCAATCACCTTCTTTGACTACCTGGCTTCCGCAGCGCATTTGTTTCTTGTCTGTTTCCATGGTTATATCGCCTGCTCCGGCAACACAGCACTTGCCCCATCCGCGGGCCACAACTGCAGCATGAGAAGTCATACCTCCCCTGGCAGTTAAAATCCCGCTAGCTGCATGCATTCCCCGGATATCTTCAGGTGATGTTTCAACCCGGCACAAAATAACATTTTTTCCCTTTTCTTTCCAGGTTTCAGCATCCTTAGCGGTAAAAACAACCTGGCCTACAGCAGCTCCCGGTGAAGCCGGTAGGCCGCTTTTTGAAATTACCGGTGCTTTCTTCTCCTCAGTAGTGTCAAAGTTTGGATGAAGAAGCTGGTCTATCTGTGCAGGCTGTATCCTCATGACTGCTGTTTCTTTATTGATAAGCTTTTCTTTTACCATATCAACAGCTATCTTGACCGCAGCATGGGCAGTCCTTTTCCCATTTCTCGTCTGCAGCATGTAAAGTTTTTTTCTTTCGATGGTAAACTCAAAATCCTGCATCTCTTTGTAATGTTTTTCAAGTTGCAATCTTATGGTTTGAAGCTGTTGATAAGAACTGTTATCTGCTTTTTTCATCTGGACCAAAGGCAAGGGAGTCCTTATCCCTGCTACTACGTCCTCTCCCTGGGCATTCATCAGAAATTCTCCGTAGAGTTCGTTTTCGCCGGTTGATGGATTACGGGTAAAACCTACTCCTGTACCAGAATCATCTCCCATATTCCCAAAAACCATTGTCTGGACATTAACAGCCGTACCGATCAATCCTTTGATGTTGTTTATTTCCCTGTAGGCGATAGCCCGGTCATTATTCCATGAACCAAAAACAGCGTTAATTGCATGCCAAAGCTGTTTCTTGTGATCCTGAGGAAAATCTGTTCCTTTATTTTTTTTGTAGACTTTTTTATAGCGGCTGACTAATTCTTTTAGTTCATTGACGCCCAAAGCTGTATCAGGAACTACCTTATTCAAGGCTTCCTGGACCAATGAAGCTGCGCCTTTGATGCCTTTTTTAGCAGCAAGGGTTCTTTTGATTTCCTCAAGCTCATGTTCAAAATCATGATGGGGAACCCCCATGGCTACATCACCAAACATCTGGATAAAGCGCCTGTACGAATCCCAGGCAAAACGAGGGTTATTGGTAAGCTTGGCCAGGCCTTCCACTGCTTCATCAGTAAGGCCAAGGTTAAGTATGGTGTCCATCATGCCCGGCATGGATACGGCAGCGCCGCTGCGCACAGAAACAAGTAGGGGGTCCTTCTTATCTCCGAATTTTTTTCCGGTGACTTTTTCTAATTTTTTTAAATTTAATTCAACCTCATCATTAAGACCGCAAGGGTATTTCTTGTTATTGTCATAGTAAAGCTTACAGACCTCAGTTGTTATAGTAAAGCCTGGAGGGACAGGAAGGCCTATGCTGCTCATCTCTGCTAAGTTCGAGCCTTTTCCTCCTAAAAGGTTTTTCATGGTTGCATTACCATCTGACTTTCCCTTGCTGAAAAAATAAACATACTTCTTAGCCATCGCTCCTCTTCCTCCTTTAATTTTTATTGATTTTTTTGTTAATATATCCGGCTATGTTCTGAGTCCCAACTCTTTCCTGCTCCATAGTGTCCCGGTCCCGTATCGTTACTTTATCGTCTTTTAGGCTGTCCACATCTACAGTTATACAAAAAGGGGTTCCGATCTCGTCTTGTCTTCGATAAAGTTTGCCGATAACAGCAGTATCATTATAAAGGGCAGGTAGTTTATCTTTTATATCATAAAAAATATTTTTTGCAAGGGTAACCACCTCAGGCTTATTTTTAAGCAGAGGAAATACAGCAGCCTGGTAAGGCGCGAGCCCGGGGTTTATTTTTAAAACAGTTCTCAACTTGCCATTAACCTCTTCCTCATGATAAGCATCGCAGATCACTGCAAAAAAAGTCCTGTCCACTCCGGCTGAAGGCTCGATCACATAGGGAATATATTTCTCATTACTCTTTGGATCAAAATAGGACAAATCCTTTTTGCTGACCCGGGAATGCTCGCTTAAATCAAAATTACCCCTGTTGGCTATGCCCTCGAGCTCACTCCAGCCAAAAGGAAAATTAAACTCTACATCTGTACAGGCTTTAGCATAGTGGGCTAATTCACCCTTGTCGTGGACTCTCAACCTAAGGTTATCTTTGCTTAGGCCTATTTT
>JAFGHG010000134.1 GCA_016939345.1 Candidatus Omnitrophota bacterium | reverse complement strand
TAAAAAATTATGATAATCCTCGTCGGGTTTTAAGAATAAGTCTTTAGCATACAGGATGCCGGTGATGTTATCTAGCGATCCTTCATATACAGGAAGCTTTGAATGTTTTACCTCACGCAAAAGCTTCAGTACTCCTTCCTGAGAAAGACTGGTATCAATGCCTTTTATGTATATCCTAGCGGTCAAGATCTCACTGGCCCAGGTATCTTTAAATTCAAGAACCGAACCGATCATCTCTTCCTCGGTAGCTGATATTTGACCGTCTTTTTTGCTCAAAGTAAGGACTGCTTTAAATTCGTCATCGCTTAAAACGGATTTTTTAGGTTTAGAAAAAAACAGGGAAGAAAAAAATTCTACTATTCTCTCAATAGTGATGATGATCGGCGAAAAAATTTTTGAAAATATAAACAAAGGCTTTGCTATAAGCAGAGAAAGCCTTTCAGCCATATATATGGCTAAAGTCTTAGGAAAAATTTCGCCGAGGAAAAGTATGCAGATGCCGCTTAAAGCCATAGCATAAAACAACCCCCTTTTGCCGAAAGTATTTACAAAAGTAGCTGTTGATAAGGAGGCTAGGCCGATATTAACCAGGAGATTTCCAAAGACTATTGCTGAGAGTAAACGGGTAGGCTGCCTGATAAGGCTTTTTAAGATTTTACCTTTTTTATATTTTCCGGAAAGCCGGCGCAGTTTATCGGTGGATAAAGAAAAAATAGCTGTTTCCGAAGAAGAGAAGAATGCTGAGAGAAATATAAATATTATAAAAAGCAATATGTTAAATGGCATATATTAAAACAAGACAAAATTTTTTCGGCAGGAAATAATCTTGTGAATCTCAAAATAGGTGATGATTTTCTAAATGATTATCTATTATAGGGATTTGCGCTTTCGCTGTCGCCATAGCCTTCAGCAGCACCCTCGGTTATGCCTCCCATGGCTTTCATTGTCCCGCCTATAGGCTTGCCAACTTCCTGGGCTCCTTCGCGCACGGTCTCGCATCCGGCAAAAATAATAGACATTAAAAATATACCGATAAGCAATAACCTCATTTTAGCCTCCTTAATGTTCTAAAACCATATCTGAAGCTTGAATTTCCTGGGTAGAATTTAATATGGCGGCTTTGGAAAACTTGGGCTGTACTTCGCTAATTGAAATTTCAGCAATCCTGGTTTTTTCAGAACCGAGATTTATGCCTGTCTCAGGATCGATAAGGCTTTCACCCGGTCTATAAACCGAAAAAATCATTCCGGGAATCATGCCTGAATTTGAACCGGCATTGACATAAACCAACCCGTCTTTGACCGTTACAACTCTTCCCTGCCATGGCATCTTGCTTAATTTTGTGGCAATATAATTAACGGCATTATCAATTGCTATCTGGGTAGCTTTGCCAAGAGGTGTCTTTTTAAAGCTGGAGCTTCCTATGTTGAAAGAGCCGCTGTAGCCGATATTAAAACCTGAAGCGTTAGCGCTGCCTTCCACGCGCTGGGAATCAAGCACTTCCCCGGTTGTAGAATCGATTATCTGAACAATAACTGCGATATGAGCATTGGATTTGCTTCCACCCAGGGTTACTCCCTGGATAGTAATGCCCTGGGAACCTCCGCTTTTCTGCTCATCAAACTCGGTAATATTTCCAGTAACCAAAATCTGGGCTGGTATGGCTTTTCCTTTTTGAGCAGTCAAGGATTGGGCCATTCGTCCGCTATCAGCTAAATCCTGCTCGATGAAAACTTTGTCTAATTCAGTCCGGGAAAGAACCGTAAACTGTCCGCTCTGAATAAGGGCATCGGTAAGCTGAGATGTAAAATCGTCTCCCATGCGGATATAACTTGAAAGGCCCGAAGAATTCTCAAAACCTACCACCGCTATGGTCTTTTTCGGACCGGACAAGCTGTGGCTGGAAGAATCTACTGGAGGCACTGCTGTGAGCGGAGCCCCGCATTTAATGCAGAATTTATACTCATCCGGATTATTGTAGCCGCATCTAGGGCATGTGGCGGCTAAAGCCGTATTTATACCAAGTATCAGGCCTAAAGCAAAAACCACCAAAAATTTAAACAACCTGCTCATCTCTACCTCCCTTATGTTTCGGTATTCAGACTTAGAAAGATTACAAGCTACTAATTTTCTAATAATTAACTTTATATCTTTATGGCTCGATTTGTCAATTAATTTTTAACCTGCCCTTTCTGCCTTACAACAGCCAGAAGGATTAAAGTAATGTCGTCAAACTGAGGCAGGCCTTTTGAAAATTTACCGACTTTGTCTTTAAGGTCATCTACTATATGCTGGGAAGATTCTTTCTTGTTTCTTGAAAAAATTTCCTTTATCCTCTCCTCTCCGAATTCTTCGCCTTTTTTGTCCCGGGATTCACTTATTCCGTCGGTATAAAGAAGAAATTTATCGCCTATCTTCAGGTCCCGGGTGAAAGTATCATAACTGGCCATACCCATTATGCCTAAAGGCAAACCTGACTCTGGAAGAAAGCTGTCAATTAACTCG
>JAFGHG010000133.1 GCA_016939345.1 Candidatus Omnitrophota bacterium | reverse complement strand
TAGGCTTTGAGTCTGCTGATCAAAATATTTTAGATAATGTCCACAAAAATATAACCATAGAAGATTCTCGCAGGTTTATGGAACTGGCTAAAAAACAAAGGATACAGGTCCATGGTTGTTTTGTTATCGGTCTGCCCGGGGAGACTCCGGAAACTGCAAAGAAAACAATAGATTTTGCCCTTTCTCTAGGTTGCGACACCCTGCAGTTTTCAGGTGCTGTCCCTTTTCCCGGCACAGCTTTTTTTAAACAAGCAGAAGAACAAGGCTGGCTTAAAACCCGGGATTGGTCACAGTGGCTTGGTGACGGAGAGCAGAAGGGAATTGTCGAGTATCCGGGCATAAGCGAAAAAGAAATAAACTATTTTGTAGACCTGGGATTAAAAAAATTCTACCTCAGGCCTTCATATATGATTAAATTTCTTCTGGATACAAGATCTTCATCTGACCTATATAGAAAATTAAGGGGAGCGGCTAATTACATAAGCTATATCCTTAGAAAGGCTTTTAGCGGTGGATAAACAAGTCTGTGTGATTGTTCCGGTCAAAAGAGCAGGCAGGGAGTTTACAAACCATATTCGCTCTCTCCTTGAGCTGGATCACCATTCTTATGAAATAATAATAGTCGATGACGGATTAGAGGAGATACCTGAAGCATTAAAGCAGGCAAAAGACAGGCTCTTGGTCCTAAAAAGCCAGAGCAAAGGCCCTTCATATGCCCGTAACCTTGCCGCTAAATCAACTCAGGCCCAATATTTGGCTTTTACTGATTCGGATTGCATTGTCGCGGTCGACTGGCTAAAAGAGCTGCTTAAAGGCTTTGAGATCTTTCCCGAGGCAGCATCCTGCGGAGGAAAACAAGATATTCCTGCTGATGCCACTTTTTTTGAGAGAAAAGTATACAAACTTCTTAAGAAGGCAGGCATTGTTGCCGAATATACTCAATATACCGGCAGTAAGATTTCTAAGGTAAACCATAACCCATCCTGCAATGTAATGTATAAGAGGAGCGTTTTCCTAGAAGAAGGGGGTTTTTTAGAAGGATTATGGCCTGGTGAAGATGTTGAGCTGGATTATCGCCTCAAGAAAAAAGGAAATATTATAGTTTGTAACCCCCGGGCCGTTGTCTATCATCACCGCCCAAAGGATTTAAATTCATTTCTAAGAATGATGTATAGATACGGAGATGTCCAAGGGGTTCTAGCTAGAAGATACGGATTTTTTAGAAAAGTCCAGATAGTGCCTCTTGCCGCCTTAGCTGTTTTGACCGCTTTACTCCTTGGCTATAAAACCGATTTCCTGATAATTAGAACAGAATTGTATTTTTTTCTCTTACTCCTCTTACTTTTAATTTATTTTGCTTTTGATTTGTTCGTGTTTTTTCTGGCTCTATCTGCGTTTATTTTCTGGCACTGCGGGTTTTTTAAAGGAATTATCAAAGGCAGATAATGGATAAACAATGAAGATTCTTTTAATAAATTCTCTTGGTCCAAAGTATGGCTCAACAGTCAGATCAAGGATAATTTTTAAAGCCTTAAAGGAGTTAGGAGAAGATGTCTGGTATGTAGAATCTAACAGCGACCTGGATGATATTAATGTTTTCTGCATCTCTCAGGCAAACAATATTCTCAGTTTTCTTTTAGCTTCCTTAAGGCGGGCCTGGTTGTGTTTTAGAGGCGTTTACGATCTTTATATAATCGCCAAGATCACACCTTTGACAATTTTTTCGATAGTCACTTTAAAATTAATGAAAAAAAAATTTATCGTTGATTGCGATGATCTGGATTCAGAATTCCAATCCACAAATTTTAGAAAAAAAATAAGCTCTTTTCTGGAAAAAAAGGTTCCCCGACGGCTACCCAGGATAACAACCCACAATAATTATTTGACGTACTACCTGCGTTCGTATAAAGCCAGAGAAGTAAATATTCTGCCTCAATGCATTGATACCGATATATTTGATCCCGGTTTATATGATCCTGAAAAAATAGTTCAAGCCAAAGGCCTAAGAGGTAAAATAATCCTGACCTTTCTTTGCACCTTTACTGAAGGGGGTATGAGAGACATCGACCTGATTCTAGAAGCATTAAAGAAAATAACAGTTAAAATAGACAACACACACCTTTTTTTTATTGGCGGAGGATTGCTCCAAGAAGCCTTTAGAGAGAAATTAAAAGAAGCAGGTATAGATGATTATTCAATAACCGGCTTTATTCCTCAGAAAGAAGTAGCCGAACTCCTGGCCATTTCAAACATTTGTTTAATATACATGCGCGATAATCTGGGGAACAAGATGCGGGTTTCCTTTAAGACCCTTGAATACCTCTCGATGAATAAAAAAGTTATTGGCTGTCTAACCGGATACACAAAAGATGCCTTGGGAGAATTTTGTACTTTAAGCAATTTTAACCCGCAAAGCCTAAGCCAGGAAATCATAAAGGCAATTGATAGCAAAGATTTTTCGGCCAAGCCCCATGCAAGAGAACATATTATTGCTAACTTTTCCTATCATACCCTAAAGGAAAAGTTAAGAGAAATTATTGATTCTTATAGATAGACCCAGAGGCTATAAAATTTTGATTTATCCGGTAAAAAGGCTTTAATAATTCCTAATAATATAAGAAATGAATTTTTTCCTTATTAATCCTCCCAGTCCCCGAGGCTATGTAGCTAATAGGGATTTTATGGGCGGTTACGGCATGCTTCATTTTCCAGGGGGAACGGTGTTGCCGCCTCATAATCTGCTTTTACTGGCTGCGATGCTAAAAGAGCAGGGTGAAGTTATTTTTTTAGATGCGGTTGCTGAAGATTATAGCGAAATAAAAATAATTGAGCAGATTAAGCTGCGTAATCCGGATGCGGTTTTTATCAATACATCAACTCCAACCATTGAGATCGATTGTTTACTGGCGGCTAAATTAAAAAAAGATTTAGATTTAAAAGTCATACTTCTCGGGCCGCATGCTGTTGCTACGGCTGAAGAGGTTTTTGCCAAAACCGCAGCGGATGCCATACTGATTGATATCAGTCCGGAGGTAATTGATAAACTTATACAACTAACAAAAAGCGGCCAATTTAAAGCAATCCCGGGTATATGTATTTTGTCGGGCCAAGAAGTAATAAAGCAGCAATGCCCTCATGGCGATATGGATAATTTTCCTTTTCCAGCATGGGATATCGCACCTTATAATAAGTATTTTTACCTTTACAAAAAGGAATACCCCTATGTAACTATGCATTCTTCCCGAGGCTGCGTGTTTAGGTGTAAATTTTGTCCGTATCCGGTAGCGCAGCAGTTTAGATACTCTAGAATGTCTGCATTAAGGGTGGTTAGGGAAATGGAGTTTTTAAAGAAAGAGGTCGGAGCCAAAATGGTTTTGTTTCGCGATGCTCTTTTTGCTGCTGATTATAAAAGGACCGCAGAGATTTGCCGTCTGATAAAAGACAGAGGCTTGAGCCTAAAATGGAGATGCGAGACATCTCTTGACTCTGTTGACAAAGAATTACTTCTGGCTATGAAAGAGGCAGGATGTTTGGGGATCAACTTTGGGGTTGAATCTGTTTCGGGGGATGTAGCCAGCGATATGGATTGTGAGGCTAAGAGAAAAAGCCTTGAAAAAACAAAAGAGGTTTTTAAAACCTGCAGGGAATTAGGCATTGAAACATTTGCCTTTTTCATAAACGGATTGCCTAATGATTCGGCAGAGACTATAAAGGAAAACGTTTCTTTTGCCATAGAGCTTGAACCTGATCACGTTCAATTTACTTTTGCGACCCCTTTTCCCGGCACAGAGCTTTTTGTCATAGCCAAGAAGGAGAATTTGCTCATTAAAAAGGATTGGAAATTCTTTTCTAGCCTTGAGCCTGTCATGGCAACGCGCTGGCTTTCGCTTGATCAGGTTTTTTCTATCAACAGGCAAGCCTATAGCAGGTTTTTTCTAAGACCCAAGAGAATCATCAAAGAAATTTTATTTCCTGGCCGTTTAATCAGGCGTATCTTAACCTATCTGAACTGGAAACAGCGATGAGAGTTTTATTAACAGGCGCAAGCGGCTTTATCGGTAAGCATTTAGCTGCTAAATTGCTCGATGGGAATACTGATTTGGCTGTTTACCTTCGGCAAAGAAAAAGACTGCCTCATTATCTTTTAGGCAAGGTAAATATTCTAGAGGGAGATTTATGCAATTGGCCAAAAACAGAGCAGCTATTGAATAATTATATACAATATGGAAGGGTTGATTGTGTAGTTCATATGGCGGCCAGTCTTGACTTTTATGGAAAAAGGGATCAATTATTCAAATCAAACACCGAAGCAACGGTAAATTTGTTTAAGTGGAGCATTGCCAATGAGGTTAAGAAATTCATCTTCACCAGTACTATTGAAGCCCATGGCCCGGTTTTTAACCAAAGCCTGCCTGCCGCTGAGTCAGATGAAAACCAGCCGGTATCTGCCTATGGGCTGTCGAAATTAGAGGCAGAGAAGGCAATAATTGATCTTGGCCAAAAGGCTGGCAGCCCAGCTGTTATAATATTACGTCTGGGAAATGTTTACGGACCCGGGAGTAATTTTCTTATTCCCACGATTGCCAAAAGTATTGTAAAGAAAACAGAATTGATGCGTTCGCGTTTTTTATGGAATGATTTTCTATACAATCCTGTATTCGTTAGTGATGTTGCTGATATAATTTATAAATTAGTTATAACAACTGCCTGTAATTCCGGCCGCTATAATATTTGCGGAAAGGAGATAGTAAAGCTTGAAGATATTTACGAAAAGACCGCCGAAGGTCTTTCAATGCACCTTCCTGAAAGCAGAAAGAATCTGGTGAGCACAAACTGTTTTCTTGTGCGCCGCAAACTCCTTCAGCTTTTAGGTTTTTGTGATCTGCCGGTTTACTTTATGGCCGGGGGAGATCAAAGGACTAACAGAATATTTTCTATAGAAAAGGCTGAGAAGGAGTTAGAATATAATCCAAGGGTTACCCTGGATGAAGGAATTAAAAAAACATTGCAGTGGTGCAAAGAAGAAAAATTTTTAAGAGGTTAACCAATGAAAATAGTTGTTGCAAACAGCGTGGGCGTAGACAAGAGAGGGTATAAGATGATTCATTATCCTAGCCGCTGGACGACTGGCGTAAAAAGGATGTATTTTGCATGGTACCCTTGGGAGCTGGCTTATTTAACCGCCCTGCTTAAGCGCGAGACCGGCCATGATGTAAAGATGATTGATGGCTGTTTAAGAGAATTTGATTGCCAGACATATCTCAAAGAGATTATCAAAGAGAGGCCGGATTTTCTTATTATGGAAAGCTCAACCCGCACCATAGATGAAGACTTACGCCTCGCTCTTCAATTAAAAAAGCAATTAGGCACTAAGCTTATTTTTGCCGGACAGCACGCCAGCGCTTATCCAGAAGAACTTTCCAAAAGCGTAGATTTTGTCTGTCAAGGGGAGTATGAGTTTACTGTGCTGGACATAATTCAAGGAAAAGAGGTTTCTTCCATAGAAGGAATCTATCCTAATGCATGCAGAGATCCTTTGGATGTTAATTCTCTGCCCTGGCCCGAAGATGATGATATAAAGCGTATAGATTACTGTGTTCCCGGTCCTCCGGGTTTACGCTTTCGCCAGATTCAGGCTTACGGTTCGAGAGGCTGTCCTTTCCGCTGCAGTTTTTGTGTCTGCTCTAATTTATATTACAGCAAGCCTACCTGGCGGGCAAGAAACACAGACGATATCGTAAAAGAGATAAGTTATCTTAAAAACAAATACAAAGAAATGGAAGGCATATTTTTTGATGAGGAAATTCATAATTTTAAACGGGATCATGTTATCGAATTATGTAAAAAGATCATAGCCTCAGACCTGAATAAACTGCACTATACTGCCATGTGTGCCTATGCAACTCTTGATGAAGAAGTCCTCGAGATTATGAAAAAGGCAGGATATTATCAGATACGCATAGGCATAGAGACAGCCAGCGACAAAATCGCTGAGAGTATCGGCATGAGAGGAAAGATAGACATAAAAAGACTTTTTCGTGTTCTAGAGAAAGCTAAAAAATTGGGTTTTGAAATTTATGGAACATTTTTGATAGGTGCTCCAGGGGCAGATATTCAAGAAGACGAAAAAACCCTTTGCTTGTTGAGGGATTTATTAAAAAAAGAGCTTATTTGTGAATTGCAAGTTTCTATCTGCACCCCCCAGCCGGGAACGCCCTTTTTTAATGACATGCAAAGCCAGGGTTTGCTCCGCACCAAAGATTGGCAGCGTTACGACGGGACTACTGAAGCCGTGGTAAGCTATCCTCAGTATGGGAGTAAGGATATTGAAAGACAGTTCAAGAGAGCCGTTGATATAGGCCATTATTATAGAGGCAAGATGTCTTTGAAGCGGGATGGTTTATGGGTGACACTTAACAAGGCTTTGCAAAAAAGAGGCTTTTTTGGATTATTGGGAGTATTAATCAAGAGGCTTTTAGGAAAAGTCTGATATTTTTATGGCAACCATTAGAGTATAACCTGGCATAGAATGAGTTCAAAACAAATTAAGGATAATATTTTTCTTCACTCTTTTTATTTAATATTTTCCAAGATTTCTTTAGGAATATCAGGGATAATTTTTTGGTGGGTGGCATCGCGTTTTTATTCCATAGAAGATATTGGTTTGGGTTCAGCCTTGATATCCTGCGGCTCTTTGCTTATATTCCTTTCCTCACTGGGAATTATACCTACATTTATAAGATTTCTTCCTCAGCAAAAAGAGAAAGACTCTATTTTTGAGACCTTCTGGAGCCTGTCATTCTTTCTCTTGGTGATCTTTTGCCTTATTTTTTTTATATTAATAAATTTCTTTATTCCCCAATTTT
>JAFGHG010000132.1 GCA_016939345.1 Candidatus Omnitrophota bacterium | reverse complement strand
TTGAAATCAGGGTCGTTTATCACTTCACGGCAAAAGGGTATGGTGGTCTTTATCGGCTCTATCAGAAATTCGCTCAAAGCCCGGTCCATTTTTCTCAAGGCTTCTCCCCGGCTGGCTGCCTTGGCTATTACCTTAGCTATCAGAGAATCATAGTAAGGGGGGATCCTGTATCCCGAATATATGTGAGTGTCTATTCTGATGTCCTTTCCGCCAGGGAGGTAGCAAAAATTTATTTGTCCGGGGCAGGGCATAAAGTTGTTGTCAGGGTCTTCAGCATTCACCCTGCATTCAATAGAGGCTCCATTTATATTTATATCATCTTGTTTAAAGAGCATTTTTTCTCCAGAGGCTATAAGTATTTGAAGCTTAACCAAGTCTATTCCGGTAATTTCTTCGGTTATGGGGTGTTCCACTTGTATGCGGGTATTCATTTCCATAAAAAAGAAGTTTCCTTTATTGTCTAATAAAAACTCAATAGTGCCAACGCTACGGTATCCTATTGCTTTGACAGCTTTAACGCACAGGTCTCCGATCTTCTTGCGCATACGGGCGTCTACTGCCGGAGAAGGCGCTTCTTCGATTATTTTTTGATGCCGTCTTTGAATGCTGCAGTCTCTTTCAGCTAGGTGTATGACGTTGCCGTAGTTATCGGCAGCTACCTGAATTTCAACGTGTCTTGGGCTTTCAAAAAACTTTTCAATATAAATATCAGAGTCGCCAAAAGCAGCGCTGGCTTCGGATTGAGCTGTTAAAAAAGCGCTTACCAGGCGGACATCGCTGTGGCATATGCGCATGCCTTTTCCTCCGCCTCCGGATTTAGCTTTTAGTATTAAGGGGTAACCTATTTTTTTTGCAACTTGCAAGGCATCTTCCTTAGTGGGGACTGCGCCTTTACTGCCGGGGATCAAAGGTACTCCTGCCTTGCGCATGGTGATTTTTGCCTGAACCTTATCACCCATAGATCTGATATTTTCTGCTGTAGGGCCGATGAATTTTATACCGCAGGATTCGCACACCTCGGCAAAATAAGGGTTTTCAGCTAAAAATCCATAGCCTGGGTGGATAGCGTCACTGTCAGTTATCTCGGCAGCACTTATCAGGCTTGATATGTTCAGATAGCTGTCTGAAGATAAAGATTTTCCTATGCATATAGCCTCATCGGCAAATTCAACATGCAGAGAGTTTCTGTCTGCCTGTGAATAGACGGCAACAGTCTTGATGCCCAGCTCTTTACAGGCCCGGATTATCCTGATCGCTATTTCCCCCCTATTGGCTACTAAAATCTTTGATATCATATTATGCAGGTTCTATGGTAAACAAAATCTGGCCGAACTCGACTGGTTCGCCGTTTTCTATGGGGATTTGGAGGATTTTGCCTCCAACCTCTGCTTTTATTTCATTCATCAATTTCATGGCTTCGATAATACAAACTACGTCGCCGGGTTTTATGACATCACCGATTTCTACGTAGGGTTTTGCTCCAGGTGACGGCGCACGGTAAAAAGTTCCGACCATTGGTGAATGGATTTCTATGGAAGAAGTTTTAACAGTCTCAGCATCTTTGCTTTCAGGGACAGGCTGGTTAAAGCCTTGAAGCGGCAAGACAGGCTGTTGGCCCAGGGCTTTTTTTAGTTTTATCCGTTTTCCTTCTTCTTCGATCTCTAATTCTGCAAGATTGTTATCGTCCATGAACTTAATAAATTTATTAAGTTTTTCAAGATCCATGTTTCCCCCTTTAGTAGGTTTATTCATGTTTAATTAATTATTTAAAAATTATAATCAGGCTCTTCCCAGATATTCGCTGGTTCTGGTATCAATTTTTACCAGATCACCAACATTTATAAATAAAGGGACGTTTACAGTCAAGCCGGTTTCAAGAGTAGCTGATTTTGTTCCAGCTTTAACTGTGTCGCCGCGAAAACCAGGGTCAGTATGTGTTATCTTTAATTCCATAGTCATGGGAAGTTCAAGGTCAAGAAGCTCATTGTTAAAAAACAGCCCGTTGATCTCCAGATTATCCTTGAGAAAGCCAATTTTGTCTTCGATGTGGTAATCTTCGAGGATCAGGTCTTCATAAGTATCCATGGTTAGAAAGTGATAAAAATGTGCGTCTTTATAGACATACTGCAGTTTTCGCTTTTCTATATAGGCCCTTTCTATATTATCTGAGTCACGCAAAGTTGCTTCCAGTATCTGGGATGATTTCATGTTTCTTAATTTTACCCGGCAAAAAGCCGCTCCCCTGGCTATTTTTGCATGTTCGCAATTAATTACCAGATAAAGCTCATTTTTGTATAAAATCGCCATTGAAGGCTTTATTTCGCCTACGACTATACCCATGATTTATTTATTCCTTTTGATTTGCTTAAAACCTCGGGTTTATTTTTTTTAACTAAAACCATATCTTCTATTCTTATGCCAAATTTTCCGGTTAAGTAAATAGCAGGTTCTATTGTTATAACCATGCCTTCTCTGAGGATTTGGTTGCTATTTGGGCCTATAAATGGAGGTTCGTGGACCGATAGGCCTACTCCATGGCCTAAGCCGTGCCCGAAATACTTGCCCCACCCTTTTTTCTCTATATGATTCCTGGCAGCATTATCGATGTCGCGGGCTTTTACTCCGGGTTTAATTTTATTTATTGCCAGTTCTTGAGCTTTTTTTACAGTGTCTAATACTTTTTTAAAAAGAATGGGCATTTTACCGGAAAAAAATACCCTTGTCAAGTCAGCGCAATATCCAGAATGCTT
>JAFGHG010000131.1 GCA_016939345.1 Candidatus Omnitrophota bacterium | reverse complement strand
TACCAACATGCTTAGTCTTCAGCCTGAAAACTGAATCAAACTCAGGCTCTGACCTTAAAAAAGCGTCTGAAGCCCGCTCCACCTGAGGATAATTTGTATCATCAATAATGATAATACATTTTTCGTTTAAATAAGGGATTATTTGCTTAAGACCCTGAAAATGGTCTTCAAAGGTATGAGGACCGTCATAAAAAAATACATCTATTTTTAGGCCAGGATTTTCATTAAAAAATTCGTTCAGCCCCTTTTTATAATCTTTTTTATAAAATTCGATATTCTTTAAAAAATTGAACTCAGACAGATTTTTATAAAGAATATTTTCGTTTATGCCCTCAGAATCGAATTCAGAAAAATTATCAAATCCTATACATCTAGTTCCAGGATTGTAAAGGGCTGCGCTTAATAAGCTGCCTCCCTGAAAAGTACCTATTTCAAGATAAACTCCGTTACCGGCAAACCTCCGCACAAGCTCATTGACCATAAATCTTACGTTCTCTGTGCTCATGCCGTAAATCTTTTTTTCGGCAATTATATTCATCCTCCTGTCTATGGGGTAAGGGTCAATTTTAAAATTATTCCAGCATTCCTTTAAAAGTAAATGAACCAAAGATCCTTTTTTAAGCCTTATTTTAAATATCAGGAATAAAAGCAATGTCCTTATCTTTATATAATGGTTGTAAAAAAAATAGTATGTTCTAACTGCATATAAAAATCCACACTTTTTAAAAATTTTTTTTAGTTTTTTATTCATAAAAAAAATCAATTAACTTTTGTGGCTAAAAACTCAATCAAAATAATTTTAGGCACAGTCATATACCATACCCGTCCGCCAGACCTCCAGTCGCCGGCGATGCCGGAATCAAAACAATTGTTTATTTCTAAAGCGTCATTTTCAGGTACATTATACAGATAAAGATTAACCCTGCCTACAGTGCCCGGTGCAGGTATTGACCAGCTTATGCCTATCGAGCTATTATAAGGGCTGTGACTTTCGGATATGCGGCCGTTTATATACGGCCCGTCCCAGCCGGGTATTGGCTGACCCATTGGCGGATCAGGCCAAGCCGCAGAAGAGTTGGCCGAATTTTCAAATAGTTCATGGGCCCAGGGATCACTGCTTAACGAAGATTCTGTTGGCAGGCGTCCGGTATCTGCGAAAAACTTTTGAGTTGATGTCTTAAAAGTATCGACTAAAAGCATAACCTTGGCCGCCCTGGCCTTCTGCCTGGCGGAAGATACCATCGGAATCATGGCTCCGGCTAAAAGGGCAATAATACCTACAACCAGAATCAGCTCGATCAAGGTGAAGGTTTTTTTCATAGACCTGTATTATATCATTTTATCGCAAAAAAAGTATCTGCCGCCTTTATCCCTTTACAATCTTTGCTAAAGCTTGATTCTAAAGAGATTAATATCTACCATCTTGCCTAGCGGCTGATAAGTTACCTCCCCGGAACCATCCCAGGAACCGGGCTCATTAGAATCCAAAGCTTGGTTTAACATCCGGGCATCATTTTCCGGGACGCCGTATGCATAAAAATGTACTATTATGATCCCTCCCGGAGGGCTCCTGAAATCAATTCCCAATCCATTTCGGTAAGGCGTACTATCATTTGAAAGCGGTTTATCGATATAGGGGCCATCCCATCCTGGTATGGGTTGACCTGCAAGGGGCTGAGACCATGGTATTGATGATACAGCGGAATTGACTGAAAGCTCGCTTTCATGAGCCCTAGCAGAATTTTCAATCGGCGCCCTTCCGGTGTCAGAATAATATTTTTTCCCTGCAGTCTCCAGAGCTTCCATGATAAGCAAAATTTTAGCGACTCTTGCCCGGCTTCTGGCTGAACTTATTACCGGCATCATCGCCCCGGCAAGCATTGCAACAATAGCCACAACCAGAATAAGTTCAATTAGGGTAAAAGATTTATGCTTCTTTTTATTCATGATATATATTCATTTTACAACAAACTTAAGATATTTGGAAGAGATGGTAAAAGATGAAAGTCGCCTTTTTTCTGAATAATTGCGGGTACAAACCGGATCTTATTCGAAAATGTTATTCTTACCTTGCGAGGTATAAGCATAAAAAACCGCCCAAAAGGGCGGATTTTTTTTCATGGTAGCCCCAACCGGATTTCTCAATGAGACTTAGGCTTTTGCAGCGAACGCAGGGAGCAGGCAAAAGCCTTTAGTCGAATTAGTCCCGCCGAGTGTCGCAGGCGGGAGAACCGGTGAGTTGGTGTTTAAAAAACTATAGCCCCAACCGGATTTGAACCGGTGTCTGATGGCTGAGAACCACCTGTCCTGGGCCGGGCTAGACGATGGGGCCATACAAGTTACAAATTACAAGTAGGGATATTTTAATGGGGAAAGGGAATTTGTCAATGGATTATTAACGCTGCTGCATTAAAACCCGTGAAGTTTTCTCATCCTCACCCTGTTCAGGCTGGTTATCGGGTATGAAGTACCCCTCGCTTAAACTTCCTTTATTGCCGGAACTGGGAAGAGAATGGTAAGGATAGAGATTGCCCGAAGACTCCTTAGGCAATACACGCTTCTTTACCCGCAAAGGCCTGGTCGGGGCTTCTTCTTTTCGCTCCATTTCTTTTAATGCTTGATCTATTTTTTCAATTAAAAATAAATTCTTTTTTTCAACAGCCTTGATTCTAGCCTGTGAAAAGTATTTTTTTGCCATGTTCATCTTACCTGACTGCTGGTATACAGTGCCCAAATCGTACAAAATAATAAAATTCTCTGGATCAAACTCTAAGGCTTTCTCCAGATGCTTCAAGGCTTCTTCATATTTTTTTAGGTCGCGATAAGCATATGCCACGCTTATATAGGCTCTAGTGTCTGTAGGGGCTACCTCTATTATCCGGTTCAAATAAGCTATGGCATTGTGAGGAGCGTTCTGCCGTGAATACAAAAGAGCTAGCTGATAATAAACATCTGTAAATTGAGGATTTAGGTAGATGCTTTCTTGCAAGAAATAATCTGCCTTTTCAAGATCGTTCTCGTTAAGGGCAAGCTTGCCTTTTTCAAAAAATACCTTAGAAAGCGATATAGGGTCTATTTTGGAATTAAAGGAGAGACTTTGCAGAAGCTCGTCAGCCTGGCGTTTTAACATATGTTTGTTCTGCTGTTGAAACATATACCTTGCCTGGAATGTATTGATAAAAGCTTTGGTTTTGTTGCCAAGCATTTCATAACTTTTTCCAAGATATAAATACGCCTCAGCAAATTCCGGGTAAACAGCTAAAGATTGGGTAAAATACTGAACAGCATCCTCAAATTCGCCGGATTCAAAAGCAACAAGGCCAACGTTATATAAAAGGATCTCTTCCTGGTAGTAGCCATCAGGAGCCATGTCTCCAGCCTGCTTCAAAATACGCTTGGCACCTTCCAGATTACCTTCTTTCATATGGACAATAGCTAAATTTATATAAGCGTCGGGATTGTCAGGATACAGATGTATGGCAGTCCAGATCATATTTTTTGCCTCGGGAAAAAGACCATCTTCCATGTATTTATTTGCTTGATCAAGATACTGGGAATAGAGAGCCTGAGATGGCTTATTTACTGGTTCTATTTTTTGCTGATACACAGTGAGGTCCTGGCCGGAATAACCTGCAAATCCCTCGCTCAGAGGTAAAAAAAAGAAAGTTGCAAAAAAAACACATCGCAGAATCTTATTCAAAAAATTCTGATCCATTTTAAAATTATATATTAAAACAAAGAAGCAGTCAAAGAAATTAAATCAAGAATTGAGGGATAAGCCTGGATTTCTGATTTTGGGATCGTCATTTAGTTTTTGCCGCGGTCCTTTAGCCATATCTGCCTTAATTCTTCAGTGATCTCGCGCTGAAGGCTATAGCTTATATCTTTTTGATAATATCCATTTTTTTCTTTTGGCTTTTTCCTTCTCTTGCTGTCAATAAACTCAGAAACCTTAACCGGTTTGGCGCCGGGTGACCTGGCGAAATCTCTTATGTCCCTGTCATCAGTTACAACCAAAACCTGGCTTTTATTCTTTATTTTTTCTAATTCCTTTTTAATATAAAAATCAGCTTTTTTCTCAAAACTGAAAATTATACGGTAAGACCTTTCCTGAGACTGTATTTGAGAGGCATTTCCTCCGTCAAAGACAATTATAACTTTATTATTTTTACTTCCGGTCAAATTGTTGTTGCGAATAAAATCAATAATGTCCTTATG
>JAFGHG010000130.1 GCA_016939345.1 Candidatus Omnitrophota bacterium | reverse complement strand
CGCGTACACGCAGCATGAGGGTCGTCTTTGTATTTTTCCCAGGAGAAGCCGGGCACAATA
This sequence comes from Candidatus Omnitrophota bacterium, assembly GCA_016939345.1. Classification (GTDB taxonomy): domain Bacteria; phylum Omnitrophota; class Gorgyraeia; order Duberdicusellales; family 4484-171; genus JAFGHG01. Next base: position 4,625 of record JAFGHG010000130.1, on the reverse strand, counting down.
ACCAGTCCTTCTGATCTAACACTTTTCATTTGCCCTGTATCCTGGTCGATTATGGTCTTCTCTGTCATTTCCCACTTTTCAGCCTCAAGACTTCCCAGATCGTGCATAACCATAGGTGAAGCAGTCCCTTTAAAACAGGCCTCTATCTCCTGTTCAAGGGCCTCAAGTCTTGATTGACGGTCATAGATCCGTTCTTTCTTTTTATCGTGCAACCAGGCATCCAGGTCCTTCAGTTGCTTTTCCACTCCCGTGGTCAAGCGCGCTATGTCGGCCCTTTGGGTTTGCAATTGACCAGTCTGGCCGGTAAAGGGGTGCGAAAAAGACGTATCCACGCTAAATTGCAACGCTTCCCATCCCAAGGAGAAATTATGCTGAGAGAAGAGAGTCCCATCCGGCCCCTTAACGTCACAAGTTAATAGCGGTGCTATTTCGTGGTCCCTATACACAGTATTCATAAGATCGTCAAGGGAATACCAACTCATATCTTTTAAGCCGACGATTGAGCCCGAGGGAGAAGGAGGGGATTCTTTATAAAGAGCGGCGTCTGGGCCAATCAATCGATACTTATCAGATTCACCCTCTTTAAAAGCTACATTAAAGGAATAGGAATACGTGATCTTGTCATAACCTTTAGCATCGATGGATTTGGTTGCCTCACAAACGAGGATGTCAAGCATATTGATCTTTTCCTCTACTATGAGATTGGCCTCTTCTTTTTTTTGTGGGGGAAGGGGCGGTCTTGCGGCTGCCAGCAGAGGGTCGTACTGGCCGGTAAGGGGGTTATATCCACGTTCAAATTCAGCATACTCCTCAGCAGTGAAAAGTTTGTCCTCTACGGTTTTTTCCCAGGCAACCTGTTTTTTGGTATGCTCAAACATGGCTTTTTGCTCTTCACTGAGGGGGCCCATCTCTTCACCGAGCAGAATTTTTAGTTCTTTCACCATATCCTGCGCCTCTTTTTCCATCTTGCGGTATCTAACCAAGGCTTCCATATGCAAGGCCTGTTTCTGCGCCAGGGAAAGCATCTGCATGTCTACCTGAAGTCCCTCGAAATCTTCATATCCTTTTACGAGCGTATTAATATTCCAGAATTCTTCAAAAAAATTATCCATTCCCCAGACCATCCCACGTCCCATGGCCCAAGCCTTTGAAGGATTTTTGTCTTGAGCTTCGTCCAGATAATACTGATACCAAGTGGCTTCGCCTGCCGAATATCCCATTTCCCAGCCCTGCCCAAAACCTACCCCATAGGCGATTTCGTAGGCTACTATTTTTGCCAGTATTTCGGCATCACTATCGTCTGCCTCAACGCTTTCTATTGCCCGCTGAGCGCCCAGTTCGGATCCCTTATAGAACTGATGCAACAAAAGAGCGTAATCGAGGGCAACCTGCCCTTTTTCCAGAGCGCCGAGTGCCTTTGTTTTTATAGTGCTGCCGGCCCCGGAAGACTCCAGCGCCTTGATCTTAGATTCTTTCAGGATGGCATCTTTGACCTTACTTGGGGGAATAATCTCACCAGTCTGGGAGTTGATGTAAAATTTTTTCCCAGTGGAAGAGATTTTTACCTTGATTTTAGGCGCTGACCCTTCCATCATCTGAAAGACATCAGTACCCGAATTTCTGGTTATCCCCTCGTTGGCATAATGGTGCTGAGTAGTGTAGTCAAAAAGCTCCGTTTTAGCTTTATAAAAGGTCTTTCTGGCCTTATTAACAGCTTCCTTGTTCCCACTTTTTATGGCCCCATCAAGTATTTTTTTTGTGTCCTTGACCGTGCGGTCCAGGTTATTTAATTTTGTCTGGTAATTGGCAGTAGTATTCTGATAGGCTTGGGTATTGTATTTAATAGCTTTTTCCATAAAGGCTTTTTTTTCTTCCGGCGTTATAATCCCCAATGCTTCAGGGGGCACTTTTTGTTTGAGCTTATCGCATGTCTCAAAAAATTCTTTATCATAGATCCCGCCATTTTCCATCATTCTGCTGGTTAATTTGCCTATGCCCCGCCATTCCTTCTTGCCGAACTCATTGATATTCATCGTCAGATACTTGCCGCCTTTTTTGAGATGGTCTTTGGAAAAGAGATGCTTATCCCAAGCCTCTATAGCGACTTTTCCCTCTTTTATCACAGGCATTCCAGCTTCATCGTAGATAACTTTCATTCCTCCGGAATATTCCTGGTCCAGTAATTTTGCTGCTTTTTCTAATTCAGCGGTCGAACTGCCCACCGGGGATGTGTATTTGCTCGGACCGCGATAAAATTCAGCATCAAGCTCTTTTATGTAGAGCCTGTCCCCATGCACTTCAGTTGAGTAGCCCATATTTTTGGCGGTTTTTGCTATCTTGTCAAATTGCTTGTTGCTGATATTTACATGCTCAGCATCACTAAAAAGTCCTCCATATCCGGGGGCCTCGGGGGGTGTGCCTGTCATTTGAAGATCACTGACCCCGGCCTTGTTTTTCAGCTTGTTAAGGTCGTCCAGACGCCCCTGGTTTTTCTGGCATGACTCTTTCAGAATTTCTTTGTAGGTTTCTGTATATTGGGCTTTGCTTGCACCTTGCTCTTTTAGGTGATTAAATTTTGCATCAAGGGTTGCTTCCATATCGGTTGCCTCAAGTGCCCAATCTTTTGGTTTTGGTAAGGGGCCAGTCTGAGCAGAAGGCTGAACTGAGTCTCCAATTCCATATTTTTGTTTTGCCTGGGGTGCCTGATTGTTCTGGGTAAGCGCAGGATTCGGCAAAGCGAGGGTAAATGTCAGAATCAGGACAAGGATGAAATAACGAGAATTGTTTTTCATCGTGTTTCCTCCTTCCCCTGCCATTGATTGATGAGTTTGAGGGCACGATCACGGTCTTCAGGAGGAACATCGGGTCGGTTGATGATTTTTTTTAATTCCTTTTCAGCAACGCTTTGTTTTTCTTGTTGATGCAGCAGGATGGCCAAAGCCAGCCTGGCACAGTCAGCATCAGGCTTTGACGTAAGCAGATTTTGAAAAAATTTTATTCCTTGGATAGGCAAATAATCAAGGATGTAAGCTCTGTACATCATATTAATAACTTCGGGCACTGCGGTTTTTACGTTCCTTGTGACAACGGTTTCAAACTGCTCGAGCGCAGCGGCAAAGCTGTCCTGATAAAACAGGATTTGCCCCAGCAAGAGCCTTGCTTTATCATCTTTCGGGTTCAGGGTAACCGCTTTATTGAGCGCATCCTCGGCCATGAGCAGAGACCACCTATTCCCCTTCATTTGCCAATAGAGGTGACCTAAGAGAAACCAGTAATCACTGTTATCCGGTACAAGATCAGTTGCTGATTGCGCATAGAGCAGGGCCAGATAATAGGGGTCCATGTCTGCCTTTTTTTTAGCCAATTCAGAAAGCCTGACAGCATGTCGGGCACGGATATTGGCTAGCGCTTTTCGATTGGCAGGGGTGGGATTTTTTTCAAAATTTTGTATGGCGATTTTTTCATCAGAAAAAGGCTTCATGGCAGATAGCCGTTCATGCTCAGCGGCTTGAATAGTAAGCGGATTAAAACAGCACACAATAGTCAGGAGGATGATCCAAAAAAAGATGCCTGATTTTATGCTGTTTGCTCCTGGAGACCATTCCTGTAGTATCCGGGTGATTTTTATTTGCATTGTGTTTTTCCTCTTTGCTTTTCGGGATGTTACATGAGGCGGTGAAACTCTCGATTTCTGAATTTTCATGAATCAGAGAGGTTGTTCACCATTTTTTAGGCGCTTAGTTCTGAATCTCGTGATTTTTATGATAGAAAATTTTAAAATTTTTTTGGTTCCAGCTTATCCAGATTAGGAATTATTCATTGGAAACGAGTCTATCGTATAACAAAACAGAGAAAAATAGAAGTTCTTTTTCACGTTTATCTTTTGCTGGGCAGGCGTATTCATTTATTACTGTTCCTTCCCGAGTGGCTGAACCTATTCTCAAGGATTTTAAAACCAGCCCAAAAGGGAAAAACCCAATCGTCGTGAAGGCCAAAAGTAAATCTTAATTTTCCCCCCTTTGCCTGTCTTTAAAAAGCCTGCTTGATTTTAAAACCATGCTATCTGTTTTAAAACTACTTTGAGGGCTCCTTTTTCTTTAACAATTTCCCCATATCCTCGGTCTTTCAACATTCCGGGATTTATAATAACTGTGCGGCCGATATAATCTTCTCCTTTGGCTTCATGAATATGTCCTGTAAGGCATACTTCAGGTTGATATTTTTCAATGAATTCTCTTACTGCCGTGCTTCCCACATGCAGGCCGCTTGTCAACATATCAACCTTTGTATTAAAGGGGGGTGCGTGAGAAACAAACAGTTTAAGGGGAAGGTCTTTTATTTGTTGATAACCTTGGAGAATGAAAGATTCTATTTTATTTTCTTCATACTCATTGGGGGTATTTAAAGGAGTGATGTTAGAGCCTCCTACGCCGAAGATGCCAATATCTTCTCTTATGAAAGCATTACCGTGCAAGCTTATTTTCTGTTCTATTAAATAATCTTCCACCTCTTTGCAGTCAAAATTACCTGCCTGAGCGTAAATATTAGGGTTATATTGCCTTGCATAATCAGTAATTTTTTTTGCTTGTTCTTTCCCTCCACGGTTAGTTAAATCTCCGGTAATG